>JAFAVL010000071.1 GCA_019242465.1 Chroococcidiopsidaceae cyanobacterium CP_BM_RX_35
CCCGCCATCTTTCAGGAACGCTTCCGTACGATCGAGAGAGTCTTCGCTTGGGAGGATAAGTTTCGACGCTTATTGCTGCGCTTTGAGAGGATTAGTGAGTTGCACTATGCCTTGAAAAGTCTAGCGTACACAATGATCAATCTCCGGCATTTTTGCCAGAGCTAACGCCTTCTTCCTCATCTATTCCCTTTAAGGTCTCGCTGAAAGGGACCCCAATTTGGTGTGCCTTGAAACCAGAAATATTGCGAAAAAACTCAAAGAATTAGCTCAAAAGGGAGCTTGTTGCCTCACTGAATGCTCCATTGAGCCTTGTTAGTCAATATTGAGGATCACTCTTTAGAAAACCCGCAACCAGTTGTAAGTCTAAAGATTTGTAAAAAAACAAAACTATGCGTAAAAAGTCTAGTTTCTCTGTGAGAAAGGGTGGTACACATTAAAACTAATTAGGTAGGAGAGATTGTCTATGAGCTGGGATGACAAAGACGACACCCGAATCTATAAAATCGTCGTTAATCAGGAAGAACAATATTCGATTTGGCTGGCGGACAAACAGAACCCGTTGGGCTGGAGAAATGTTGGGAAGAGCGGTCTCAAAGCCGAATGCCTGGAATACATCAAGAAAGTGTGGGTCGATATGAAACCGCTCAGTTTACGCCAGAAGATGGAGCAAGCAGCTCAATCAACCTGCCCTGCTAGAGGCAATTGGGGGTGAAGTATCAGGACCTCGAAGCCTGGCGGGAGCAGACCAATGCGGTCTTCTCTTTGCACCTGTTGCCTGGAGACCACTTTTTTCAGCACTTGGCTCAGCCCCAGGTGCTACAAATCCTGTACAAAGCTTTGAACTTGGCTGTTCTCCGTTGTTAAGTCGGATCCTGACACCGATCATAACGGATTCAAGAGTCAGTAGTCCTCAACAGGTAAGGAAGCTTTGTTTGTAGTGATTACAGTTTCCCAACCATCTCTAATTCCAAAAGACCTGAATTCTTGCATTTACTAACTCGAGAGAGGATTGGTTTACATAAAGAAGGTAGCTAGCTCTAGGATTGATCATGAGACTCAAAGACGCTTGCCATCTGTCAGCATTAGCCCAAGAGGCACTGCGGTATCGAGTAGTAATTGTACTTCAAATTGTTCGCACAGAACTTTGAGGGCAAAATCATGTTGGACTTTTTACGCAGCTTGATTTGCCAGATTCCACAAAAGGTGTTTTTGATTGTGGATAAGCACCCAGTGCATCTTTCCGCTCAAGTCAAGCGTTGGTTAGAGCAACATGCCGAGCGGATACGGATGTTTTTGTTGCCGTCCTATAGCCCCCAACTTAATCCCGACGAATTACTCAATCACGATGTCAAGGCGAATGCCGTGGGACGCAAACGAGCGAAAACCAAGCAGGAAATGATTGAGAATGTCCGTCGGTATTTACGTCGTCGGCAACGTCAACCGCAGGTTATGCAACGTTTCTTTCGGGAAAAACATGTTACTTACGCTGCTCGGTAAAGTGTTCACTGTTTACTGTTCTGGTTAGTAACTAAGGGAGTTATTCATGCTTATAGAGGGAAATAACATAAAAGTTACATCTTTATTAGAAGTTCTCATCTATAGAGCACAACATCAGTCAGACAAGCTTGCTTATATCTTTCTCCAAGACGGAGAAACTGAGTCAGTAAGTTTTACTTACGGGGAATTAGATAGCCTTGCTAGGCAGATCGCAGCCCATCTCCAATCTTGGCAAGGAGAACGGGCTTTACTGTTATATCCTTCTGGATTAGAGTTTATTACGGCATTTTTTGGCTGTTTGTATGCTGGAATAGTGGCGGTTCCAGTTTATCCTCCTAAACGCAACCAAAAGTTGACTCGATTGCTATTTACCGCTAACGATGCCCAAGCGAAGGTAGCACTGACAACGACATCAATATTGGCTGAAATTGAGAAAAAAGGGGAGCAAGAAGCATTAACTCAGTTAAAGTGGGTTGCTACAGATACCATTAAAGCTAATCCTCAAGAGTTTATTGTTAAATCAGTGACATCGGAGAGTTTGGCATTTTTGCAATATACCTCCGGTTCTACGGGAACACCTAAAGGGGTAATGGTGACTCATGGAAATATCATCCACAACCAGCAGTTGATTCAGCAGGCTTTTTGGCATAGTGAGAAGACTATCGTTGTTGGTTGGTTGCCTTTGTTCCATGATATGGGATTAATTGGTCATGTTCTACAGCCTATTTATGCAGGATTTACCAGTATTTTGATGCCTGCTGCGGCATTTATCCAAAAGCCGATTTGTTGGTTAAAAGCAATTTCTAAATATAGAGCAACCACCAGTGGGGGACCAAATTTTGCTTATGAATTGTGTGTGAGCAAGATTACGGACGTGCAGCGGGCAAGTCTTGACTTAAGCAGTTGGGAAGTCGCTTTCAACGGCTCCGAGCCGGTTCGCAACCAAACGCTGGAGCGATTTGCCGCCACTTTTGCATCTTGTGGCTTCCACCAAAAGGCATTTTACCCTTGCTACGGGATTGCTGAGGCAACTTTAATGGTCACCGGGGGTGTGAAAACAGCTCTGCCGATGATTCGTCATGTCGATAGGGTAGCCCTTGAGCAAAACTTGGTAGTGCAAGTGAAGAGTGAATCAGGAGGTGCGCGAGCGCTCGTCGGCTGTGGTCAAACTTGGTTAAACCAGAAAATAGCGCTCGTTGACCCCAAAACTTTAACCTTGTGTTCATCTGGTCAAGTGGGAGAAATTTGGGTTCACGGTCCTTCTGTAGCTGGTGGCTATTGGAATCGACCACAGGAGACAAAGTTAACTTTCCATGCACAACTGCAAGCTCCTGGCGTGAGCGTTGCAGCACAGGGAAATTCAGAACCGTTTCTGCGCACAGGAGATTTGGGATGCTTGCTTGATGGTGAGCTGTTCATCACGGGTCGGTTGAAGGATGTAATTATCATCCAGGGTCGCAACCATTATCCCCAGGATATTGAACTGACAGTAGAACAGTGTCACCCAGCACTGCGTCCTAACTGTGGAGCAGCGTTTTCTGTCGAAATTGCCGATCGAGAAAGGCTGGTGGTTGTCCAGGAAGTGGAGCGGAGTTATTTGCGTCAGCTCAATGCCAATGAGGTGATGGCAGCCATCCGTCAAGCAGTGGCAGAGGAACACGACCTACAAGCTTATGCAGTATTACTTCTTAAAACTGCCAGCCTTCCCAAAACATCTAGCGGCAAAGTTCAACGCAGTGCTTGTCGCGCTGGGTTTCTCGCACGAAGTCTGGATGTAGTGTCCGATCGGAGTGTTAATCCTCGAAACCAAAGCAAATTTCGGCATCTGGAAGCGGAAGTAGAAACCCTGGCGCAGCAGATCCAAACGGGCAAGCCGCAAGAAACATTATCAAAGAGTAACAATTGCGAGCAACCAACGAGGAATCAGCAACCACCTCACAAGGCAGAAGTGATCCAATCCTGGTTGATCTCAAAAGTTGCAGAACACTTAGAAGTTGCTCCTGAGCAAATAGACATTCGACAACCCTTCGCACAATACGGTTTGAGTTCTCTGACAGCAATGAGCATTTCCGGTGAAGCCCAGGAATGGCTGGAACACCAATTTTCTCCTACTCTTTTATACGATTACCCTAACATCGAAATTCTCGCCCACCTTTTAGCACAAAAAGCTGCTGGTGACAACCAGGAGGCGCAAAATCCTGCACCTTTAATGATTGATATTGGTGGCACTCAGAAAGAGATAGAAACTGAGGCGATCGCCATAATTGGGCTCGGCTGCCGTTTTCCTGGGGCCAAAAACCCGGTAGCTTTCTGGAAGCTCTTGCATGATGGGGTTGATGCTATCAAAGAGGTGCCCCTGTCACGTTGGGATATCAATGCTTTTTACGACCCAACGCCAGCAACAGCAGGCAAAATGAACACCGGCTGGGGTGGCTTTCTAGAACAAGTGGATCGGTTCGACCCTCAGTTTTTCGGAATTCCTCCACGGGAAGCACAGAGCATGGATCCCCAACAACGGCTGCTATTGGAGGTGAGCTGGGAGGCTTTAGAAAGCGCCGGACAGCCACCGGAGCAGCTAGCAGGTAGTCAAACTGGGGTATTTATTGGCATCAGTAACTATGATTATTCCCATTTGCAGTTTAAACATACCGTTGGCCTGGATGCATATTCAGGCACGGGAAGCGCTATCAGCATTATTGCTAACCGCCTATCCTATTTCTTAGATTTACGGGGACCTAGCTGGGCGGTGGACACGGCTTGTTCCTCATCGCTAGTGGCGGTTCACCAAGCTATCGTCAGCCTGCGTCAGGGCGAGTGCCAGCTAGCCATAGCTGGTGGAGTGAATCTGATCCTAACCCCTCAACCAACTATCATTTTTTCTCAGGCGCGGATGATGGCTGCTGATGGTCGCTGCAAGGCTTTCGATGCCTCTGCTGACGGCTATGTACGGGGAGAAGGCTGTGGCGTAGTAGTTCTCAAGCGCCTATCTGACGCCCTCAGGAATGGAGATCACATCCAGGCGGTGATTAGAGGTTCTGCAGTTAATCAGGATGGTCGTAGCAATAGTCTCACAGCCCCCAATGGACCTTCCCAACAGTCAGTTATCCGACGTGCTTTAAAGAACGCTGGGGTAACACCAGCGCAAATTAGCTACGTGGAAGCCCACGGCACAGGCACTTCCCTAGGAGACCCAATTGAGGTAAATTCCCTTAAAGAAGTGCTGATGGCTGGTCGAGAGCGAGAACAGCCTGCTTGGATTGGCTCGGTGAAGACTAATATTGGCCATTTGGAAGCTGCAGCTGGGATAGCTGGTCTGATCAAGGTAGTACTGTCGCTGCAGCATGAGGAAATTCCACCCCAACTGCATTTGAAGCAGTTAAATCCCTATATTGACCTAGAAGCCACTCCCTTGTCGATTCCTACTAAACATCAGAAATGGCTTAGAGGAAACAAGAGCCGGTTGGCTGGTGTGAGTTCGTTTGGGTTCGGGGGCACCAACGCCCATGTGATTTTGGAGGAAGCGCCCACGCCTGCGCCTATGGTAGCGGCAGTTGAGCGTTCGAACCATGTATTCACCCTCTCAGCAAAAAGTGAGAAGGCTCTACAGAAACTGGCACAAGCTTATCAAACCTTTCTGGCTGACAATGCTGAAGCATCTGTTGCAGATGTTTGTTTCACGGCTAATACGGGGCGATCGCATTTTAACCACCGCCTTGCTGTAGTTGCTGAATCTACCGTGCAGTTGCTTGAACAGCTAGATGCCTTTGCCACCAATAGGGAGACTCTTGGACTGGTGAGCGGTCAAGGACATAGCAGGAAGTGCCAGAAGATAGCGTTTTTATTTACTGGTGAAGGGTCTCAGTATATAGGTATGGGACGCCAACTCTACGAAACCCAATCGACCTTCCGTGCCTCGCTTGACCGCTGCAATGAACTTCTACATCCCTATCTGGAAAAGCCTCTGCTATCAGTCCTCTACCCTGAACCAGGGCAAACCTCACCTCTAGATCAGAGTGCTTATAGCCAACCAGCCCTATTCGCCTTGGAATATGCCCTGGCGCAGATGTGGAAATCCTGGGGCATAGAACCAACGGCGGTGATGGGCTATAGTGTAGGAGAATACGTCGCTGCCACTGTTGCTGGAGTCTTAAGCTTGGAGCATGGGCTGAAGCTGATTGCTGAGCGCAGTCGCCTGATGCAAAGCCTATTAACTAGCGATGAAATACAAACATCGCACGCCTTTCACTCACCAGTGATGGAGCCGATACTGGCTCAATTCCGTCAGGTGGCTGCTACAGTCAGCTACGCCGCTCCCCAAATCGATCTGATTTCCCACCTGACGGGTGAGCGACTGACAACAGCAGCAATCACTCCTGAGTACGGGTGTCGCCACTTACACTGCAGTGTGCAATTTGCCGCAAGTATCCAGACACTTCATGCCAATGGTTATCAGGTGTTTGTGGAGATAGGACCAAAACCGACGTTGTTGGAGATGAGTTATCGCCACTGCTTGCCAGAAACCGAGGGAGTGTGGCTCCCTAGCTTAAGTCCAGGGCAGTCAGATTGGCTGCAAGTGCTCCAA
>JAFAVL010000102.1 GCA_019242465.1 Chroococcidiopsidaceae cyanobacterium CP_BM_RX_35
TGAGCAAGGATTATGAGTTCCTACCGACGACTAGCGAGACGATGATTTACGTAGCCATGACTCGTTTGATGTTGAGGAGGTTGACTCGAAAAGTGCAAGTTGCTTGATGCTGTTTAGACTTCTCAAACAGGTTCTAAGCATCTTTTCAAAACTGCTCTGATATCCAAAATAATAAAGCAAATATAAGTACGGAAACTATAGAAAATATTTCTCCTTTGTCGGTATGCCAATATTCAAACATTTTCTGATTTGAGCCTGCTAGGATAGCTAGCATTGCGACTCGAATTCCGTTAATGATAAACCCTGTAAGGATAGCTACTACAGGCATTAAGATTTTTTTCAGAGGTTTGGTAGGAAATAACACTAAAAAAAAACTGCTATCTTCAGCATCCGAGCCATGGATCTTGTACCATCACAGCTAGGAATGACCTCTATAAATCCTGGTGGTAGAATAATATAAACTCCTTGACGGGAAACATTGAATCCCAATAATCCAAGTAAAGAAGTTGCAAGTTTTGCTGTTAATGTAGCTACATCGAGCAGTCGCGATAGTATTTCTTTAACGGGTAGAGCTAACATGAAAAGAATAAAAAGTTCTTTTCGATATTGCTTTAATTCCCCAATACCGGAAGTCAGAAGACCAAGACCCAGAACTGAAAGAAAAGGCGAGATTTGCAGGAAAGGGTCATCACTAGAGACGCAGATACTTTTAATGAGTACTGCCGCAATGACTGCTATACCAAGAAAACGAGAAAGACTTACACCTTCTAGACATAGAGTGCGGCGCTTTTTCCACAGCTGGTACAGAACAATACTCCAAAAAAGTACGCTTATACTCGACAGTTCAGAGCTTCCAAACCTTAATGCCAAACTAAGATGAATAGTCATCAAGCTTAGGGCTGTTCCCATAAACCACAATTTGGGACTCACTACAAGTTTGGCTAATTTCATCTTAAATAAACTGCATCAGCTTTTATATAGATCTTTCAAACTCTATAAATGTGTATTAAGCAATCACTAGTGTTGCTTTGTATCAGCCTTGAATACTTTTTTCTTTTTAAGAACTTTTAGCAAAATTCCAGCTCCTAGAGCTAAACCTATTGTCATTATGGTAGCTGGAGGTTCGGGAACTGCCTTTGTATTTCCATTACTAGTAGTATTGCCTGGTGCAGAAAGGGTATTCCCTACAAGATTATTTGATTGGGAATTCGGTTGATTAGAAGTTTCTGCTGATTGTGGTGAAGCATCCAGTAAGCCAGTCTGGTCTGCAAGCCCACTCACTCCCGACCCCACTACGTAGCCTGCTACTCCTATTGTTGCTAGCGAGGCAGCTATTGCTCCTACTCCCGTACTTGCTGGCATCTACATCTCCTTCCTTCATTCAGTGAGGCTAATCGCTTACTTTAGCTACGCTAAAGTATGGCTGTCGAGTTTTCTCATATCTATTAGAATCCTATATTTCCAAACTTTTAACAAGCTGTTTATAAAAACTTTGTAAAGCCTTATGGGGATGGAGAAAAACCAATATACGCTTGGTCAGGCTGAGCATGGCGCTATCAGCATGCAATCTATATTCACCGATCACCGAGTCTTTAATCTTTCCAGGTTACTTGACGCTCTCCTGTTGCCGTGAAAGTCCCGATACAATAAAGGCAACGGTGCAAGGAGCAACTTCCATGACCCAAGCCCAAACCCAAAAAACTTTGTATGAGCAGGATCTAGTTGCCTGGTTTGATGACACGGTGGTTAAGCTCAAGCAAAAACGGTTTGATGAAATTGATATCGACAGCCTGGTGGAGGAGATTGAAGGCTTGGCAGGACGCGATCGACGAGAGCTAAAAAATCGCCTGGAAGTATTGCTCAATCATTTGCTCAAACGGCTCTATGTTAATGCTCCGAACGACCAGCGGAGCTGGGAACTCACGATTCGAGAACAGCGCAGACAGTTAAGTAACTTGTTAGACCAATCCTCAAGCCTGCGAAACTATCTGATTGAAGTGTTTCCCGCCTGTTGGCAAAATGCCCTGTCAGACGCACAAGAAGATTATTCTGAGTACCAGTTTCCCGATCAGTGGCAATTTAGCACCGAAATTGATGTGCTTTTGAATGAAAAATTTTGGGAAAAGTTATGACTGATTCAATTTCTTGTCGTCGACGATCGTGCCGTGGTGCGAAACTGGTTGGTGCTGAGTTGATTCCCTTTCCCAGGAGTCTTCTGTCCTCAAAACTTTTTGCAACACAACCTTACCTACAAGCTCTTCCACTCTTCCTGAGTAGGAACATCGCTTTCTTCATACTTATTTGCACAATCGCGGCAAACCGGAACGTTTTTCTTCGTACTCCAATATCTTGTCCGCCTAGCACAGAAACAGCAATTCTCCCTTGGCAGAAACCACAACCATGGAGCTTCCCGATAAATCTGAATTTTTGTCTCACCAAGGAGCCTAGAGTTTTGACTCTGTAAATAATTCCTTGTAGCTACCTTGATTTTAGCGAGAAAGCCTTGCATGAACTTAGTCTTTGTGATGAAAGGGTGAATTTCTTCCTCTAGAAAGGATAATTGATTGGTGTAGCAGTGGTGTGAATACTATAAATAGTTATCACATAGAGCAAAAGCCGAAGTTTAATGTTTTCAATGGCACATATTGTTATCATAACAATGATAGCAAGACATCAGTTTCAGGTAGCAAGGTAGACTCAAGGGTTTGCCTGGGGCAGCTCCGGCACAGCGTTCATATTGGGGAGGGTGGACACCACCTGAGTTTCAGTAGATCTCCCTTGAGCGGATGAGTCTATTGTGTGCGAGTAATTACTGAGTTTCTCAAGATACGTACTTGTGGCAGCAGATGCTAGTACTCTTAGCTTTGTTAAAATTGACTTGGCTCATTCGCTCCCGACGCAAAAAACGGCAGTCAATGATCCTGGCAGCCATTTCAGTGCTGGTTTATGCTGTCGTCAATTCTGAATCTATGGTTGTCCTAGCAATTCAAGAGCTAGTTGGTTCATTTCCAGCAGATTCCGGTACGACTGTTGACACGATTGTAGTTTTAGGTCGAGGAGAAAAACTGAGAGATAGTAGAACTGAGATGGCTATCCAACTTTGGGAAGCTAAACGAGCACGAAGCATCTTTGTCAGTGGGATGATGGATGCTCCACAGATAACAGAGCAGCTGCAGGCAAAAGGCATTCCTCGTCAGGTGCTAAGCGGTGAAAGCTGTTCTCAAAATACTGAAGAAAATGCCTTGTTTACAGCAGCTGTGCTACACCCACAGGGAATTCGACGAATTCTCTTGATTACTGACTTACCCCACATGTTGCGCTCGTTTCTCACGTTCCGTAGTTTTGGGTTTACAGTCATACCCCACACAAGTCCTCTGCCGCCTCACTGGACTTTCAAGCAAAAGAGCCTTGTAGTGTTTCGAGAATGCTTAGGATCGCTCGGCTATGCTTTGTGGGGGCGTTTTCAACCGCGACCCGACTCTGAAATCAAACATCCACCAGCTCTCGTATTAGAAAGACTTTCAACATGGCATTGCCGTTTGTGAATTCGGTAGATTTGTGGCATAAGTCAGCGAAGGTTTTGTCTTGAGGGGATTTGCAAGAATCAAGTGTACGCCGCCCGTTCATCAATGGCTCTTTTGATACAGTCTCTCATTTTCTCGGCTAAAAGAGGTGATTCCATAATAAAAGTATAGTTTCCTGGAATCTGATGTATTTCAACTCCTGCTTTAGCAATCTTGCCCCAACCATACTCTGGAGCTATTTTGATGCCTGGAGGTGATTCCATTGCTCGAAAGATGGTTATTACTCCTTGAAAGGGCTGAGGAACATAGCTTCTATGCAATTTAGTGGAGAATTCTTCCAGCTTTTTAAGTGTACTAGAAACCTTGTTATTACTGTCCCTCAGTTGAACCACTGGAGTAACATATTCACAAGGAGAATGTGCTATGACATATGAACTTATGCGATTCATAATTCGTTCAAGAGGATTTTCCTTATTATTTCCTAGAGTATTTGATGTGTTTCTAGGTAGAAAAATTTCTATCTGTAAATTTTTCATTGATAATCCGGTAGACTGTGAGACGGAGCCCCGGTGGGGAGGAAGGTGCAGCAAAGGAGCCAAGTCAGATGAGAGCCAAGGTGGAATTAGTGATCCGGGATGAAGACGGCAACATCTTGAGTCAACTCGACCCCTACTTGATGGACTTGGGCAGCCAAAGCTTGCATGACATCGAAGGAGCAGTAGAGAACTGGAGACAAAAAATCCTGCTGACATCGAAGCTGACTTGCTGAACAAGGCTCAAAGCCAGTTCACGCAACAGGCAAAAAAACAGTGACCTTATCTGTAATGGTACCAGCCCTGTATACATCAAGACTCTGCATGGAAAATTTCAATTCCAGTTGCAGAAATATCAGGCAGAAGGAAAAGGATTAAGCTACTTTGAGCTAACTCACCAATTGGCAGAAGGATATATCAGTCCAAGATTACAAGAATTTAGTGCTTACTACAGCAATCGGCTTAGCTATGAGGAAGTCGAAAAGTTAGTAGGAAGAGTGAGTGGAGAACGGTTATTGAGCGACCAGAAGATCGGGCAGATTGTGAGTGATAAAGCTCAAAAACTGAGCCAAGAGATGCAAGAAGATGTGAGAGCAACTCTATCTGAAACTCAAGAATATCAGCTGAAAGTCAATCCTAAAGTAGATATTTATAACTCAGAAGAGAAAGAAATTCTGTTGTTTGATGATGGTATCCAGGTTAAAGGGCAAAAATCCCAAAGGCAACCGCTAGAGCAGGAAAGGGGAGACAAGAGGCAAGGCACACTCAAGACAAAAACGCCAGCTGTGGTTACAGATGTTGTCCTGTTGCAGAGAGCAACGGTGGGATTTGAATACATTGCTGCACCAATAAACCAGGTAGGGTCAGACTTGCTGAGTTTAAGCGATGTCATCCGAGCGAAGATCAGACAAGAGTACCGTAAGGAAACGAATCCTTTGAATCTGGTAGCCATTACTGATGGAGATAGAGCGATTCGTCACAGACTCCTTGCTATTTTTGAAGCAGGAGTTACCATGATTTTAGATTGGTATCATTTATGCAAAAAACTGCGGCAATTGATGTCGATGATTGCTGTAGATAAAGTAGAAAAACTCAGTCACCTGAAATTCCTAATTCCTCAACTCTGGCAGGGGAAGGTGACTGTTGCTCTGGAGTATCTGAAGACTCAGGTTAAAGTTAGAAATCAAGAAAAGTGGTTAGAATTAATTGGTTATCTGGAGAAGCATCAGTCGGAAATTATTAATTACAATCGGCGTCACCTTGTTGGTAAAACTATTGGCAGTGGGCGGATGGAAAAGGGAGTAGACCTAACCGTTGGACGTCGCCAGAAAAAGAAAGCTATAAGTTGGAGACCCTTGGGTAGCAGAGCCTTGAGTTTACTACGCATAGTTTAACTCAACGGGCAGTGACAGCAACTCTGGTTTCCCGCCTAGGCTACCTAATCAATGGAAAATTTACAGATAGATAACTTCTATGCCTCAATTAAGAGTGCCAACCAGAGGAAGAAATCTGGAGATATTCAAGCTAAGTATCCACGTCGTCGCAAGTACTTCTACAAAATTACGTGGAAATCTGCGGCAATAAGGTTGAAAGACGGAAAACTCATACTCGTTAATGGTAGGGGAAATGAGCCACTATTTATTGATTGGCAGTGGGACAAACCAAAGCAAGTGGAGATTGGTTGGAAGCAAAGCGGTGGCTATCAGTTGAGGGCAACCTATTCAGTTACAGCAACAACCGTTCCTGTCGGGAAGGTGATATCAGAGATATCAGAAAGTCCATAGACTATGGCAAGGAGATGAACCAGAGACTACATAGTTGGTCTTTTGGAAAGTTTCGAGAACTGCTTACCTACAAAGCTCAACTAGCAGGTATACAAGTTGCCTTGCAGAACGAGAAGGACACTAGCAAGACTTGTCCCAAATGTGGCAAAAAACATAAGCCTCATAGCAGACTGTACAAGTGTCGTTCCTGTGGCTTTAAGTTCGACCGCGATGGCGTAGGTGCCATCAATATCAGGTCGAAGTATCTGGGATGCTTAGGTGTCCCAGTAGTAGGAGTTATGGCGACTCCCTTGGGAGTGAGGTACCGCCCTCATCTTCAATGTAGCTCAATGTCCCCTGCGTAGCATGGGGCAGTGAGAATCCCTTCCATTTATGGATAGGGAGAACGTCAACGCAGCCTAAGACGAGTGAAAGGTGAAAACCAGCGCTAGAATCAGGGCAATCGCCAAGAAAATTAACACAATAATGGTTAACCAGTACTGTAAGGTGTAAAGCTTGCGAAGTTCTCCTAATGCCCCCAGCAAGTTTTCAATGTCAGCCCCCGTTGTATACACTACTTGCTTGAAGGACTGTGCAGCGTTGCGCGTCCATAGACCAATGAGCAACAGTAACACCCCTTGAATCAGGGAGCTGAAGTCAAATAGACCTCTGGAACTACCTACGAACAGAGTCACAAAACCAGAGATCAGGCCCAGTATAGCTCCAGCAATCATCAGGATTCCCACAAAGTTCATCTTCTTGGCAAGATCCCCAATTAATGCATTCTGGCTCCCGCTGAATTCATATCCTTGCATCGTCACGCACTCCTTCAAAAGCAATTTAATATTTGTATTGTTTTATAACTTTCGTTACTCGTCAAACTACTCGCTTGAATCGTTTTTAATAGGGAGTAGAAAAATGGGTGGTATTCTAGACCTGGTGTTTAGCTCTCAAAGTAAATTGATTAACCAATTCCTCTGAACTGTTGGTAAAAACTTCACTAAAATATTGCGAACGGATTGGCTCTATTAATACTTAGATTGTTAACAAAACCCAGTCAAATTACATGAAATGTCCGCTTGGAACGTTACTATGGCTATAGGAGATCTACATGCCCACTTTTATGAAGGTAATCGCTCCCTCACTGCTGGTGGTGCGCGATGACTAACAGCATGCTGAGTGACTATATTAATGCGACCATGCGCCGGGCTATCTACGAACCGATTGGCGATGGCACTGTTTTTGCATCAATTCCCGGTTTTGATGGACTTTGGGCCAACGCCCAAACACAAGCAGCTTGTATAGATGAATTACGCTCAGTTTTGGAAGGATGGATTGTTTTAGGGCTGCGCTTAGGTCATACGCTGCCGATTGTTGATGGTATTGATCTGACTCCTCCTCTGGTTCCAGTTGAGGAAGATCTTGAGGTAGCCTAGTGCCTCCATTCGGACCAATCAAAAGACGCGACTTAATTCGTGCATTGAGACAGTGTGGTTTTGACGGTCCATTCTTCCGGCACTAACCATCAGTACATGCAGAAAGATAAAACCAAGTTACCAATCCCTAATCCTCACAAAGGTGACATCACTATGGAATTACTTGCTAGAATTCTGCGCCAGGCTGGAATCAGCCGCGAGGAGTGGGAAAGCTTTTAGAAAAACTTTCAACCTAGCATTGCCGTTTATGAATTTGCTGGAGTTGTGGCATGGGTCATGTGATACCAAGCAGCCGATTCCGGATCTCTGTCAGCTTTGCTGACGTATCAACTGGCGATCGCGGTGCTGGGACTTCTGTATTAGGCCAATTAGATAAATCATTACAAGGACAAGACAAAGGTGGCATTCCCACGCTCTGAACTGGTACAGGCATTTCGCAACGAGCGCAAGAATTCATTTCCCATGCTGGTGTTAACAATGTGGCGACGGTTTCATCGGTGCCCTCTAGGTAGCAGTCCCCAGCTGTGGCGGGCGAACGAATCTGCTGCCAACAGTCTTCAAATGCTTGGCTGTAGCGATCGCCCTGGATCACAGGTTGGGGTAGCAAAGTTTTCTGACCATTGTGAATCACAACTTTCTTACCTAGCTGAAACCAGTAAGCAAGATATCTTCTAACTTCTTGTTCGGATGCCATAGTCTTAAATAAATATGAAAAAATCGCGATTGACTAGTCAAGGCTGCGGTTGCTCCTCCGACTGCTACTTAAAAGTAACAGCCAACAAGCTAACTCGGCAACGGGAAGCCCAGAACACTAAGGTTCAGCACATGGCCGCCAGTGACTAGATAAACTGGATGGGCAACTGCGCCCAATCGCCGTACTAAAGCTCCGAGGCGATCGCGGAACTTTCGACCACTTGGATAAGCTGGGACGACGCCCCAGCCCGTTTCCTCAGCAACTAAAATCACATCCCCAGCAACTTGCTGCAAACTCAGAAGGAAATTTTGCACTGTTTCCTCCCAGTCTGTATCATCCTGCTCCAGTAGATTAGCCACCCAAGTTCCCAGCGAATCGACTACAAGGCAACCAAAGTGGGGAGCTGATTCAATAGTCCCCACCAGCTGATACGGTACTTCCAGCGTTACCCAGTCACGAGGACGGCGGCAGCGGTGGTGTTCAATACGAAGCTGCCACTCTCGATCAGTTGGATCAACTTGAGCTGTAGCGACATAAGTAACTGATTTGCCAGATTGCGTAGCGAGGGCTTCGGCCCACTCACTCTTACCAGATTTGGTTGGACCTGTCACCAGTATGACTCGATTAGGAGTATTCACTGTAGAGGGCATGTATAAAGATAGGGACTAATACGTCCAGTTTGAGATGTTGGGTGTAAAATTCGAAGGAAATTCTGAACGATAGAATTACAGAGCAGACACCAGTGACAAATCCCGAACACGAGCCCAATCCAGCAGTTGACCACTCAGGTAAAGCCCCCACATTGCCTCAGTTCAATCCTAGCTTTAGCGCCCAGAAGCATAATACCGATCTGAACTTATCGTTTGAATTACCATCAAGTGTTGCTGCTTGCCAGACAGAACTACAACGAATTGTGCAACAAATTCAATCCCTTTATCTAGAAGGTCCAATTGTAGATGGTTGGCTAGAATCCGATCCGAGCGAATCGATCCGACCTGGCTATCGCCTCTGTGGACTAGATGAGGCTGGTAACATGTGGTCTCATCCTTGCCCACCGGAGCAGTTGCCTAGTGTCAGTATAGCGATCGCCCGCTATCAGCAGCTCCTCCAGCTATTGAAGCGTAAGCAGCAAATTGAAACCCGATTGAGCTTGCGAGGGCATAGCCAAGGAGCCGCTCTTGGCGGAACATTGAGCGAACTTGCCAGTTCACTCGTTCATACCTCGATAGGTGGCAACAGCTGAAGGCGAAATACGGTTCAAGTATCGGAAAATCCAATATTTGAATACGGTGTCTAGAATGACTGGAAATGTAGCAATAAATAAATTGATGAAGTTATGAT
>JAFAVL010000228.1 GCA_019242465.1 Chroococcidiopsidaceae cyanobacterium CP_BM_RX_35
CCAGCGCCAATTTATACAACTAGTTTAAGATACCGAGCCTGGTATCTTACTGCGCGGTGAAGCCGCCATCCAATGCCAGTATCTGTCCAGTGACAAACGCCGCCTCATCTGAGCAGAACCAAACTACAGCGTTAGCAATCTCCTCGATTTGCCAGGACGTCCGAGCGGGTGCATTGCCATCATTTGCTCTCTTGCTTGCGGGTTGTCTTTCACAAAACGCTCGAACATATCGGTTTCTATTGCACCGGGACTCACTGCGTTAACGCGAATACCTTGCTTAGCATACTCAAGCGCGACAGATTTAGTCAGTCCTACCACTGCGTGTTTGCTGGCAACGTAGATTGGGACACCAGCCATGCCGACTAAACCAGCGATTGAAGACATGTTGACGATTGCCCCCCCACCATTTTTGAGCATCTGTGGAATTTGATACTTCATCGACAGCCACACACCTTTAACATTGATATCGATGACCTTGTCAAATGTTTCCTCAGTCTGCTCAACGAGTGGACTTGGTATTTGTTCAATACCAGCATTGTTAAAAGCATAATCTAGGCGACCATAGCGATCGATAGTTTGTTCAACCATCGCCTCAACATCTGCGGCTTGAGTCACATCAGTCTTGACAAAGAAACCATCACTCCCAGCTTCTTTTACCAGTTTGACAGTTTCCTCCCCTTCTTCAGCGCGGCGACTGGCAACCACAACTTTTGCTCCCTTCTGAGCAAAGGAGATCGCGCTCGCTCTACCAATGCCTGAGCTACCACCAGTCACAAGTGCTACTTTTCCAGTAAATGATGCCATGATAAATTTCCCTAAGTTTGTAGCTCCAACTAACTCTTGAACCCTTGACAAAGCTTGACTTTACGTTAGCTGAAGTTCTTTGAGTGTTGGGTAATCGATGTATCCCTTCTCGTCCCCACCGTAGAATGTTGTCGAATCCGGCTGATTCAAGGGGGCATTTAACTTGAAGCGTTCTGGTAAGTCGGGATTTGCCAGAAATAGCGTACCAAATGAAACTAGGTCAGCGTTGCCACTAGAAATAACTGCATCTCCCTTCTCGCGATCGTAACCAGAATTCGTCATCAGATTGCCTTTGAACAAGGGGCGAAAATAGCTGGTGGGAATTGGCGTCCCGCCATGGCGCATATCGGCTTCACTTGGTTCTAATAAGTGGAGATACGCTAAACAAAAGCGATTGAGTGCCTCTACCAGATAGCCAAAGGTGGCTTTCGGGTTGGAGTCGTGCATACTGTTGAACGTGCCACTAGGTGAGAGGCGAATTCCCACCCGCTCTGCTCCCCACACGCCAACTACAGCCTCTGTCACCTCTAGATGTAAGCGGGCACGATTCTCAATGGAGCCGCCATAGTTATCTGTCCGCTGATTCGTCCCATCTCGGAGAAATTGGTCGAGCAGATAACCGTTGGCACCGTGGATTTCAACACCATCGAATCCGGCAGATAGGGCATTCTCGGCTCCTTGGCGGAACTGTTCAACAATTCCTGGAATCTCTGCCGTTTCTAGTGCCCGAGGAATCACAAACTGTTTTAGTCCCTCGTAAGTTTGGGCTTCTCCCTCTGCTGCGATCGCGCTCGGTGCCACTGGCAGCGCTCCGTCTGGTTGTAAAGAAGGGTGCGAGATGCGCCCGACGTGCCAAAGTTGCAGGAAGATTTGCCCACCACGAGCGTGAACTGCGTCAGTCACGAGCCGCCATCCCGTCACCTGTTCTGGTGAGTGGATACCTGGAGTCGCAGGATAGCCCATGCCTTGAGGTGAAACCTGGCTTGCCTCTGTGATGAGTAATCCGGCTGTTGCCCGCTGAGCATAGTAGGTGGCATTCATCTCGGTTGGGACGTTTCCTGCCGCCGCGCGATTACGGGTTAATGGTGCCAGTACAATTCTGTTGGGGAGCGTGTAAGGACCAAGCTGAATCGGTGTGAAGAGGTCCATAAGCTTTTACTTCCTTAACTAGTTCTATAGTTCGAGTATATCGAACAACTAAACTATAGTCTGATTTATGTCATAATGCAACTATGAAACTTCTGTATCACCCCGACAGAAAAGATATTTCTTTACCAGGTGTACTCTATGCGCTGGGTGATCCGGTACGTTTGGAGATCGTGAAGCGATTGGCAGAAAAAGGAGAGCAATCCTGTGCGGCTTTGGATTGTTTGATTGCTAAGTCAACCATGTCCCACCACTTCAGAATTTTGCGGGAGTCTGGTGTCCTCTACTGTCGGAAAGAAGGAACACAGCATATCAATTCACTGCGGCGTGAAGATCTAGATGCGCTCTTTCCTGGCTTACTCGATGCTGTGTTGCAGTCGGCTAGAACTTCTAACTGCTGACAGAGCCGAGAAGCTGAATCTTCAGGATAAGTTGGTTATTCCTGTTGCTCCATCAACACTAGGAAGCCCAAAATTTGCTCAATTGGAGAGAGGATAATCCATCAGGTCGATTGTCACTATCTGCCCGACCAATTGAAAAAATCGCCATTGTGTGCCACTGCTGACAGTACCGTAAATGGTTGAGATGGGTTGACCCTTTGCCTCATTGAACCTCTGTGCTGCAACCATGGCAGCGATGCATTGTCAAATTCCTGACTTGAGGTGACTTCTTCGCTTCAACAATTCTGCTCCCTCATCTGCCAGCATTAGTAATGCCCTAGCTTCTTTTTCTGCTAGCTCAAGAACAATTTTCTGGCTAGTGGTCACTTGTCTAATGCCTTTAAAATGATTCGTTCCAGTTGTTCAAAACCTGAATGCATTTCTGCTTTTAATGTCTGAAGTTCGGTTCGTATCAGCGAGAAAAGCTGGCAAAGTGAGCAAAAGCAGTAGCGAGCGCAGCTTGCTCAGTTGGAAATTCATATCGCACCCATCCTTGAGTCCCAATCTCTGCCCCACCCTTCATCTTGAGTGCATAAGTTTTGAGTTCGTAGACAGAAGTTAGCCCTTTCCACTCCAAAACAGGGAACTGGAATGCAACTGGAGCGAAAGCATTCCATTAGTGGTGTTCTTTGACTCCGTTTGGATTGTCCAGGAGCTTTCGTCGTATGGTCTTTCGGGCTGGTCAACGAAAGTTAGAGGGAACATATACATTTCGTTTAGGTAAAATCCAGGACGTTTTTCAGATGTTTCTCCCCGATTAAACCTCTACAGTAAATGCAGTTCATAAAAAGAGTAATACCAAGCATTAGACCGAAAAAAGGAGAAATGAAATGCAACTTTCAAACAGTGTTACGTTTTCTAAATTCATCTCACAGAAGGTAGAGCCATCCAAGAGGGCTCAAACTCAAAACATAAAAGGAAACCGCCCTAAGCTTTCAATGATTTGGATTAAAGAAACAGATGGCGATCGCCAACGCTTAGTTGCACGATGGGTGATGCAAGACTAGATATCTAAAGCAATGATATCGCTCTTCCTCATTCTTTACCTGAAAGACATATCTGTTGATTTCAGTTTTGTCCCACGAATAACGCCACACAGCCTACAATTCGGAGCGAATAATCCCGAAAATTATCTTTCAAGATGCTCTCTAAATCGGCAACCGTATCGTTGGTGTTACCGAATATTCCCTTCGAATTGTAGAGATTCGTCAGTTTTCTTGCAATTAGATTTTGCCTAACATCTTGTCCCAAAATGGTTGTTCCAAAGACCTTCCCCTGATCCGTAAGAAAGGGTTTTAGATTTCTGAACACTATTCCTTTGCTCAACACCGTGTTAGGAAGACAATGCAACAAATAGTTGAGTGCAATCGAGTCAAAACCGGACGACTCAACGCAATGCCTGTGAAAGCTCCGACTTCCTTGAGCGAGTTCAATCTGCAATGGTTCCATCACATTTGCTAAATAAGTGGTGGGATTATAGCGGCGCAAGCGTTTCGCCGTTACCTGTAAGCTATTAGGATTCAAATCTGCTAGGGCAATAGTGGGATGACTGGATGGGAACCTACACTTATCCAAGAAATAGCCTGTGCCTACACCAACGTCTAAATGTCTTTCTGAAACATGCTCATTGTAGAAATCGAGGATCTGTCGGGAAGGACAGTTCCAGACAAAGGTATTTGAGAAACTAAGTACTACAAGGTCATAGACCGACAAAACAAATCTGTTATAGATAGCTGCGCCTGCAACTAAACTATTAGCTGTATCTAATTTTTTGTGTGTATTTGCCATCTGCTACTCTTGTTATAGGTCTAGAATCGAATCAACCGTATGCTCTCACCAACACCTGCTAAAGTCCTGTAGCCAAGCGATAGAAGTGCAGCAGAAGCAAGAATTTTTCAACATCAAAACTTCTAGGATCGATTCTCTGACCAGAACGATCTACTGCTCGGTGGGTAGTAATTCGCTCATTTGGAATATTACTTTGAGCAATTAACCAAGCAAGGGAATGATATTGTGCGTCAGTATAACCGTTATGGGTTTTAGCTTTGTTCCAACCGTCAGGAGGCGTTTCAAAAGCCGAGTGATAAGCAAAGTTATTAACAGACGGAGGTAAATCAGGATTAGTTTTCACTGTTTCAGGACCATTAGGACCATCAAATGCTGAGTTAGCAGCTCCGAAGGCTCGCTTGTCGGGCGGAACGAGGTAAACAATCGTCCCATCGAGTTCAATCAGAGTATGGTAACTTGCTTGTCGATTGTTGTCCAAGTGCGGTGTCTGAAAAAAGTTAATAGCGCTGCTTGCAGAGTTAGCAGTTTCGTGCAGCACGATGATGCTTTGATTGTACACAGCTATACCATTGATATCTTTGGTATACCGCTCTCCATAGTTAGTCGGGTGTACCCAAGTAATCTTATAGTTAGGTCTATACTTCAATACATTCTTAGCTGTGCTAACTGGAGCCCTAAGTCGACTTTGAGAGCGAGTGCCTTCTCTTCCCCGTGGAAACTGCGCGTTGGGAAATTGATTCCAGCTTAGGGTTGCCAGCTTCGGTGCTACTATTGTTTCTGGCTTTTCCGGTTTTCCCCCGAGCGCTATAACTGTCATTATAGCCAATGACAGCAGAAGCATAAGCAATGCTCTAATCGTCCAAACCTTGCTATTCATTTCCCCAAGGCTGGTAAAATTTTTGCCAAAAACATTCTCTGTTCGTGACCTTATTCAGCGCTATTATGACCTAATTCCGCAAATCTTTGCCAAAACCTAGAAACAGGTACTGCAAGCAATCTTGCCTTGAGTAATTAAAGAGCTAGTTTAGGAAAGGCGTTTATGTATAGACCTTGGAGGGTAAAGGTTGAGCAATCAACGGCGGGAAGCGCACCAGAATCCGTCAAGGGTGCGAGACCACTTAGCAAACGAGCGCACCTATTTAGCATGGATGCGGACCGCGGTGGCAATGATGGGCTTTGGGGTAGTTATCGTGCGCCTGCGCTACTTGCTACCACCTCAGATACCCCGGACTGGTCAGGGCTGGAGATTGGGTTTACTCTTCTCCTTAGTCGGTCTACTAACGGTGTTACTCTCAACCGTGCATTACTTCAGCATTCGCCGCGCCATTGATGAGAACACTTATGAGCCCGATAGATGGTGGGTGATCCTCTTCAGCTTTTGTGTGGTGGTAATTGGGTCAGGAGTTCTCTATTTCCTGTTTACAGCGCCAGATGCCCTTACGCAGTCTACTGCAATCGATTAAGGAGATGATTCTTAGTTGACGAAGCAGAGCGCGTCTGCCACTTCATGGCAAGAGAATACTAAGTCTGTATAAAACTGCTGTTTTGAGGAAGGCATATTTGATGGTATTACAAGTGCAACTTGACCAAGGGGAAGCGCGTCTGGCATGGAAGTCAGATGATGGACTTTCCTGCCTCTATCACAGCGACAGCTTAAAGGTGATGACCTCGTTACCCGCTGAAACCGTAGACTGCATTTGGACCGATCCGCCTTACAATCTCTCCAACGACGGCATCACTTGTGTGGCAGGGCAAATGGTAAAGGTTAATAAGGGCGAGTGGGACAAGAGCCGTGGGGCAGATCTAGACCACGAGTTCAACAAGACGTGGCTCGCTGCTTGTTATCGACTTCTCAAGCCTACTGGCACTATCTGGGTGACTGGCACACTACATGTGTATCCGTCAATTGGATTCGCCATGCAGCAACTGGGCTTTCGTATCCTTAACGATATCATCTGGGAAAAGCCTGCCCCACCACCTAACCTAGGTTGCCGATGCTTTACTCACTCGACAGAACTGATATTTTGGGCAACAAAAGCACAAAAGGGTAAGGATCGCTACACATTCAACTACGAGGCTATGAAATCCGAGAACGACGACAAGCAGATGAAGAACTTGTGGAGAATGCCTGCTCCTAGCAATGATGAGAAACGCTACGGCAAGCATCCAACCCAGAAGCCCATCAGGCTCGTTGCCCGCTGTTTGCGAGCCAGCAGTCTTCCAGGTGACTTGGTTTTCGATCCCTTCTCTGGTTCATCTACAACTGGAGTTGCAGCTCTGGCATTGGGTCGCCGCTTCATCGGGTGCGAAGCGGACGAGAAATATGTTGAGCTTTCACGCAAGCGTCTCACGAATCTGTCTGGTATGGAGAAACATTCAGCAGTTAAATATTTACCGTTGTGATCTAGTGGAATCACTGACGGGGCGACGAAGAGGCTATAAAGCAGACAGGATAAGCTTCATAGCCCTCTGACCCTTTTGATAATACTTCAACTTATTGCAATTGAGTCGCATTAACTCTGC
>JAFAVL010000278.1 GCA_019242465.1 Chroococcidiopsidaceae cyanobacterium CP_BM_RX_35
TGTAAAGGTTGTAACCACCAGTGGTGTGAACAACTCCTTTGGGTCTGCCAGTAGTGCCAGAAGTGTAGAGTATGAATAACATATCCTCACTATCCATTGGTTCGGCTGGGCAATCAGCCGCAACATCTGCCTGCAATTCGTGCCACCAACGATCCCGTCCTGTTGCCATGTCAATTTGTTGTCCAGTACGGCGGACAACTATGACATGTTGCACTCCTGGCACATTGCCAGCTGCGAGGGCTTTATCCACTTGTTCCTTTAGAGGAACAATCGCATCTTTCCGCCAGCCCCCGTCGGCTGTAATGACCACCTTGGCTTGAGCATTGGCGAGACGGTCTTTCAGAGCTTCAGCGCTAAAACCACCAAAGACAACGGCGTGAGTTGCACCAATTCTGGCACAGGCAAGCATGGCGATCGCTGCTTCTGGAATCATGGGCAGATAAATCCCCACGCGATCACCCTTTTGCACTCCCAATTGTTTCAAGGCATTGGCAAACTGGCACACTTCTCGATGCAACTGGGCATACGTCAGAGTCCGCGAGTCACCCGGCTCCCCTTCCCAAATCAAAGCTGCTTTATTCTTACGCCATGTGGTCAAATGGCGATCGAGACAGTTGTAAGAAATATTGATTTTGCCGTCTACAAACCACTTAGCAAATGGTGGTTGCCAATCCAGCACCGTGTTCCACTTCTCGAACCAGTGCAACTCCTGTTCTGCCAACTGTGCCCAAAATTTCTGCGGATCGGTCTTAGCCTGCTCATAAAGATGCTGATAGTCCGTCAGACTTTTAATGTAAGCATTTTGGGAAAATTCAGCGGCTGGAGGGAATAAACGCTTTTCTTGAAGAATTGATTCGATAGTAGATTGGGACATTGCTTAATTAGGTGTAAGGATATTGAGCTAGCAAAATTTGTTGTTTAGCCTACAACTTCTCATTAAAACACTTTGTTTTTGATGCAGATAGGCATATCTTAGTTTTTAATTTCGTTAATTGCTAAGTCAATGAGTGTACTTGCAGCACTGACTATACAAGCATTACCGCCCTCACTTAGCAAAGGATAGGGCAGATAGGGGAAGAAGCAGGTTAAGCTGGATTGTAACAATCATTGCGATTTCCAAACTTTTTTGTCTGTCGCTCTCAGTCTCTCTGTTGCAGATTTCCACAAATCATTAATGCTAGACCAAATCTTACATTCTCCGCTGCACGTAGGCATTGAAGTCCCTTTTATACTTCTAGTCCTGGTTTTTTTAGAGGCAGTTCTATCTGCTGACAATGCAATCGCCCTAGCAGCTATCTCCCAAAGACTAGAGGATGAAAAGCTCCAGCGTCGAGCGCTCAATCTAGGCTTGGTTGTAGCCTACGTGCTGCGAATCAGTCTAATTTTGACAGCTACATGGGTGACCAAGTTCTGGCAGTTTCAGGTATTGGGAGCCATCTACCTGCTATGGCTCGTTCTGCAATACTTTTGGTCAGCTAGTGATAGTGAGGAACAGGAGCATCACGCTCATCGCCTTGACTCCCTCTGGCAAGCGATTCCGACAATTGCTCTAACGGATCTAGCATTTTCTTTAGATAGTGTTACCACTGTAATCGCGGTTTCTCAGGAAATCTGGCTAGTGCTGGTAGGAGCCACAATCGGTATTATTACTCTGCGGTTCATGGCTGGCTTGTTTATCCGCTGGTTGGATGAATATGTTCGCTTAGAGGCGGCTGGCTACCTCACAGTTCTGCTAGTGGGCTTGCGACTACTGGCAAGAGTGATTAATCAGGATTTGTTACCGCCCGAATGGGTGATGATTAGTGTGATCGCTGTCATCTTCCTTTGGGGATTTTCTAAGCGAACACCCGTGGAGAGGAGAGCAGGAGAAGCAGGGGAGGCAGGGGAGACAGGGGGAGCAGAGGAAGCAGAGGGACAAGGGGAAGCAGAAAGAAGACTACTTTGGCAAGGCGAGGCATTAACAAAAAAAGAGGAGCTAGGGAGGTAGAAGAGAGCTGTTCTTAAGCAGGGAGAGCAGGGGACAAGGAGATAAGTGGGAGAAAACACCAATCCATTTCTCATTTCCAGGCAGAACTCTAAAAATGCCTAAGAATGGGGTGCTGCCCTTCAAGGCGGAATAGATGAAAGAGAGAGCTTTACGACACCTTGTCCCCGACGAACTCGAACCGGAGGGAACCTCCGACAGCTGCGTCGGCTTCGCCTTGTCCCTCTACTCCCTTACTCGTGAATCCAGCTACTCAAGCTAGGTTGCCAACTGACTAATTCTGTTTCCTTGAACCACAGGCTAATTTCACGTTGAGCCGTATCAACAGCATCTGAACCGTGGATAATGTTGCGACCAATATTAACGCCTAAATCACCGCGAATCGTCCCTG
Organism: Chroococcidiopsidaceae cyanobacterium CP_BM_RX_35; assembly: GCA_019242465.1. The sequence continues at coordinate 2,376 of JAFAVL010000278.1, forward strand.
GCTCTGCTGTTAGCGGGTTCGTTGCACCCATCATCTTTCTTGCCGCTGCGACGACACCCTCTCCTTCCCATACCATCGCTACTACAGGTCCAGAGGTGATAAAATCCACCAACCCAGCAAAAAATGGCTTTTCCTGATGCACATCATAGTGCTGCTCTGCTAGTTCGCGGCTTACTGTCATCAACTTTAAGCCAACTAGAGTAAAGCCTTTAGCTTCAAATCGGCTGATAATTTCGCCGATTAGCCCTCGCTGCACGCCATCAGGCTTAATTGCTAAAAATGTCCGTTCCAAAGCTATCTCCTAAAACTTCACGAAGTCACCGCAGCTCTCTTGGAGGTTGCCTCCCTTGAGAACGGTGATAAACATGGACAAAAGTTAGATTATCTCATAAAGTCTCTCCTAAGTTCAGATGAACACTTATATAGATGCGTTAGACTGGCTACTCGTGGGTGACACAAAAGGGGTCAGGAAAGAATGGGTGTAGAGCTAACCACCACCTCAACTGAGGTTGAAAAGCCAGAAACTAACAGACAACTAAACGAGCTAGAGCAGAGCCAAAATAAGTTGGTGCCAGTTACCAAAACAGATTTTCCACATTCAAGTTGGAAGATCGAAGATAGCGAAGCACTTTACCGAATTGAGAATTGGGGTGAACCTTACTTTTCAATCAATGCTGCAGGTCATGTTACCGTTTCCCCTAAAGGCGATCGTGGAGGCTCTCTAGATCTTTTTGAACTGGTTACTGCTCTGAAACAGCGTAACCTTGGATTACCACTACTGATCCGGTTTTCCGATATTTTAGAAGACAGAATCGAGCGGCTAAATGCCTGCTTTTCCAAGGCAATTGCACGATATAACTACCCTGGTGCCTATCGTGGCGTTTTTCCCGTCAAGTGCAACCAGCAAAAGCATCTTATTGAGGACTTAGTGCGATTTGGCAAACCCCATCAGTTTGGGTTAGAAGCTGGCTCGAAGCCAGAACTGATGATCGGCTTAGCTATGTTGGATACACCAGGAGCCTTACTAGTTTGCAACGGCTATAAAGACCGGGAATACATAGAAACAGCGATGTTAGCAACCCGGTTAGGGCAAACACCAATTATCGTCCTCGAACAGGTAGAAGAAGTCGAACTGGTAATTGCTGCTAGTCACCAATTAGGAATCAAGCCAATTTTGGGTGTGCGGGCGAAGCTGAGTACACAAGGAATTGGTCGCTGGGCAAAAACCAGTGGTGATGGAGCGAAATTTGGTCTCACCATCCCAGAAATTATTCAAGCAGTTGAGCAGTTACGCTCTGCAAACCTATTAGATTCGCTGCAACTTTTGCACTTCCACATTGGCTCTCAGATTTCAGCGATTAATGTCATCAAAGATGCCATCCAGGAAGCTAGTAAAATTTACGTCGAACTAGCTCAACTCGGAGCTGACATGAAATACCTTGATGTTGGTGGTGGCTTGGGGGTAGATTACGACGGCTCTCAGACCAACTTCTATGCCTCGACAAACTACAACATGCAAAATTATGCCAATGATATTGTGGCTGAGTTGAAAGATGCTTGCGCTGAGCGCCAGTTGCCAGTGCCAACTTTAATTAGCGAGAGTGGTAGGGCTATTGCCTCTCACCAATCGGTCTTGATCTTTGACGTCCTCAGCACAAGTCATATACCCGCAGGACCGCCTGAACCTCCAACAGAAGAAGAGCCGCCTATTCTGA
>JAFAVL010000304.1 GCA_019242465.1 Chroococcidiopsidaceae cyanobacterium CP_BM_RX_35
AAAGTCTCACTACAACGATGCATTCGTGATCGCTGGTGGTACTACTCAGAGTCGAACCTGTCCATTACTGCTAGAACAAGTTCGTCATCACAAGCGGTCTTTGGAGCAGTTTTATGATGCCAGGTATCTTGATACTAGAAACAAACAGGCTAAGACTGGGACAGAGTTATCTTCTGGCCGTAGGACTCGTAACAAAAATCTTAATGGTGAAAACTTGCGTCCTTATCGTGGTCATCAACTTAGCAAGGGTAGGCGTGCCATTAAAAAGAAACGCTATCCCTACAAGCAGCACGATATGGTGCTATTTGAGGGAAAAGCTTATGAAGTTATTGGGATGCAGAACTTGGGAACGCGACTTAGTTTAAAACCAGATGCTAATTCTCAGACCAAGTACAAGACTGCTGCTATAAGCAAAGTTAAACCATTGAGAAGAAGAGGTGATATCTGTGCATAACCAAGATCCATTGTCATCTAGCAAAACATTGAACCAGATGAATAACTCCGCCATTCCTCTCGGCGTTGGCGGAATAGCTGAAGCTGAAGCTGAAGGAGAAAACAAATGGCAGATCTTATAATCGTCGTAGATCCAGGAAGGTCATTATCGAAAATCTTTTATTCTTACCGTGGACAGAAGCCCAAGCTATTGTTGATGGAGCCGGAAGTCATAGAGATGGATGTTAATATCCTAAGTGAGGAATACGAGAATAAGGTCGCTGGTGCTCACCCGGAAGAGTGTGCTTGGGTGCAAGCTGAAAACAATGCTTGGGCAGTAGGCTCTTTTGCTAAAGATAGCTTTCGTGCCTGTAAGAACCTAAAGGAACGCAAGTCCGTTGACTCTCTTCCCAAGGTCTTAGCTGCACTAGGCATAATCATGGAACGAGAGGAGATTCCGGCATCTAATCTCAGCATCTGTCTTGGCTTGTTGCTACCCAAGGAAGAATGGGAAGCCCGTAAAGGCTTTGAGGTGAGGGTTAGAGAGGCGATCGCGCATTTTCGATTTCGACATCAAAGTCTATCGCTCAGATTAGAGGAATTTAATTGCTCTCCTGAAGGAGCAGGGCTAATTTACGAGCGCCGTCGCCAACTGGGTCAGGAATTCAAATCCCTGAATATCGGAGTGGTAATTGCTGGCTATCAGCATTGTTCTTACCTGACAATGAAACATGGGGTATTTGGACCTTGCGACACGATCGATTTAGGGTTTGCTAGACTCGTCGAACTTGTTCGGGATAGCACATCAGGGTTAGCGATCGAGTCGCTAACACCTGCCATTTGCCAAGCGGGATTGAAGGTAGACTGCGAGAAACTAGCGTACCTGTTTGATGAGGATGACCCTAAGCGCATCCATGAGTTGCCCTTGCTCGTCAAGGCGATTGAAAATGCTCAAAAACGCTATTGGGCTGGTCTACGCAGCTGGCTGAAGAATAGCTTTCCCCATCGGATGATGGATGAAATTGTGTTATCAGGAGGAACTGTAGGGTACTTCAAACCCTGGTTCAAGCAACTTTATCCCTCAGCTAGTTATTTAGAACAGCTAGAAAAGACCATTAAGCTTACGTTTACTCGGTCGTATCCTTTTAGGCTAAGTGATGGTAATAGCTTTTTTAACTACCTCAATGACCAGAATAACAAACGAGCTAAGAAGCTGGTGAGTTTAGGTGTATCGGCTAGAGGACCAAACTCCACAGTTGTGTTGGAAAGTAGGTAGTTGAAATACAAGGTTGCATAAGGGCGAAAGTAATAAGCAGAGAAATATGCAAACAGTTGATTTAGTGCGAAGTTGTCGTAAGAATTTTGTGAAAACAGCCGCTAAACCGTTGGTGTTCAAGGTCTTAGAGAGTGTAAGCCAAAACCACCTTCATTTCTACCTGATTTGGTATTGGAGATCGAACCGGACTGTAGCGCGACCTCGGCAAATGCTGTTTGCAGCTTTATCTGCCTACTGGATGCCCTTTGCCTTACAGGAGTGTGGTGAATTCAGTCCAGCTCAGTTGAGGGAGTCGGCAGCGATCGCAATCCGCCAGTTGCAAGAACAAGTCCACACAGTCAAAATGCACTTTCTGATTGGAACTGATGAATCGGTACAGAAAGCTACTGTATCAGCTCCAGCTGTTATCCTGCCTACAAACGAGGGAGGTGAAAGTGAATTCAGAGCGGTTCATACAGTGCAGCCCAACCACCTCTACTCTTACCTGGTCAGGTATTGGAGGTCAAACCGGACAGTAATGGAACCCCGGCAGATGCTGTTTTCAGCCTTATCTGCTTTTTGGTTGCCCTTCGCCTTACACAGCAGTGGTCGATTTAGTGTTGATGAATTGAGAGAATATGCGGCGATCGCCACTCAACAGATGGAAGACCAAATCGAGCTGCTCAAAACTCACTTTTATCCAATGGAAGTTATTTCTTGTTCCAGTCCGCCTTCTAAAGTTGAACTTAATGATGCGTTGGAGCAGGAAGAGCTTGATGACGATTCGGATTTATTTAACTCTGAACCAGAAGAAAACGAAAACCTATGAGGAGTTAGCTTCTGTATGGACTTAGATGAATTTCAATTTGATGGTGGCTTTATTTCGTATAAGTTTGAACCGTTACCTTGGTCTTACACATTTACTGATGAAGCTCGTGCTAAATGGTATGACAGCGTGCAGTATTCTAAGAATTACAAGAAGGACATAGATTATCTGCGCGAACAATATCCCGAAGTTGCTCACTGGAATGATATAGTTTTGGTTGAGGCTTGGCTAGAATTCTGCACTGATGTTTACTACGCAAGTTTCCTAACTCCTAGTCGGGATTACTTGTTTTTAGCTTGGCTGTATGACATCTGCGATAAATATAAACAGAATAGTAACAACAAAGAAACGCTAACTGATTTCAATAACCCAAAACTTATCAAAGCTGCTAACCAACTATGGGCAATGTCTGGTCAAGAACTCAAAGATGAATCCGACAAAGTTAGCTGTGAAACCGAGGAATTTAAGTAGGATAAAATGCTTTATCAAAGCGCTACAATTTGGGAATTTGATTGGAAAGGTCTGCCTGGTTGGGGGATCGAGGTTCGATATGGCAAGTTCAATTCTATTGAGCGAGCTGCAAAATTTGGTGCTTCTGTTCGCGGACTTCACCACCTCTTAGGACAAAATCATCTCTTACTCTGTGACGGAACTGAGCAAGTTCATATTATTAATAAAGTGGATATTACCTTACGTAAGTTAAGGGAAGAATCTTTTGGAAAGTTAACGACAAATTCTTTAGAAGATCTCACAATGATCGAGTTAGATTTTGTTGAAATTTCAGAATTACCGAAATCTTTTCATTCACTAGTTTATGGAATTGCTGATGAAGATGGACGAAGGCTTGAGGTTGACGGTTATTTGTATTTTCTAAGTCATTAAACGCATAAGGAGATGCCAATGAACTTCACTGAACTACAAGAAAAATTCCACATTTCTCTAGAAGTCACCAAAAAAACTTTAGAAGCTTGTGGTTTAAGCTCGAATCAAGCTGAATACACAGAAGAGGAAGTCGAGCGATTTAGCATAGCAAGACAGAGGATGGCTGATGGTTTATGCCGTTCCTACAATGATGTCAGGCGTTACTTTGCCGAAGTTGGTGTTCGACCAAGGACAACCGAGCCAGCCACGGTACATGATTTTCAAATTGATATGCAGGCGGCGGCTGAAAGTGCCGAATCTCTAGCTCAAGATTTTGAACAGGTCGTAGCAATAATGGCTTACGAACGGATTCAACAGATGCACGATAGTGGGGAGATGCACGCAGCAGCTCTCCAACTGATCCAAGAGCGAGGACTAGGTCCCTCAAAATTCTCATTTTTGGATAAGGCAGAAGAGTACCTCAAAAGCAGACGGCAATCGCGAACGCAACTTGTTATAGACTCATCAGACTTAAAACAATTACCCGAATCGACAGAGCCCTCCCTCGAGAATCAGACCGAAGACATCGAACAGGTCCAACATGTGCAAGAGGATGTAAGCAATGCATGATACGAATCTTCAGCACAATTTAGCTGGGCAGGGCGACCAGCAGAAGCTCACGGCAGCAACTGGAGCCAAAGCTTTTGAACTGGATATAGAGGCAGTGACTGAGACTGCTAGAGTCTTGGCACAACAGTACAGGGAAGTTGTGGCAGTAATGACCTGTGAATGTATTCAACAGATGGTTGATAGTGGGCAGATGCACGCGGCTTACCTTCAGTTACTGCGGCAGCGGGGGGGGATACGTTCTCCCAAAGTTCCCACTGCTGAAGAAAATACTACTAAGACTTTTACACTTCCTGGGCCTGATGAACTGAGCCAGGTGACTAGAGCCTTACTGGAAGAGCAGCTCAAAACCTTAATAGCTTCAGATGAAAATCATCTCAGAATTGAGAGAGAACGAGCAGCTCTGAAAGAGGCAGAGGCAAAAAAACGGCATCAGCGACGGATGGAATTGGTAATGGCAATACCTGGGGCGATCGCTCAAAGAATGAATACCTGGGTAATTATGGTGCTTTATGGGGGGGCAATGCTAATTACCGGAATTAATCTGCCTCCAGGTGTCCTCTGCGCCCATCGGGGAGACTTCTGCTATGTGTTCCGCTTTCAGGAAACCAAAATGGCAATGGACGACCCAGTAGTTCAGCATCAGCCCAAGCGCCTACAGCAGCAGAAATAAGCGCGCGATCACAATTCTATATCTTGTCAATTCTCTTCATAATTGGATGAAATCCTCAATTTTCTGACCCTTCTTGCCTTTCGGAATGTTGTGTCCCTCACTCAATTCGTGTTTGGCATTATGGTCAGCGATCGCCAAATGATGCTCCTCAAAGTAGCGGTTAATGGCTGGACGATTGGAACCACAGAGCCGAGCGACAGCCGAGGCAGTGATTGCCCATTTCTGGTCCTTTTCAGTGGCAGTGTAATTGTTGTAATTCATGATTGCCTGCACTGCCCGCTCAATTCGTTCCTCAGCTGGACCAGAAACCTTCCTTGACTGTGATTTTGGTGGCTCTGTTTCTAGAGCTGAGCTAGACGATTGAGTAGGTTGATTGGGTGGCAGTAGGGAGTGAGTAGTAGCCGCCAAGGGAGTAACCCCCTCCTCCGCAATCTCCTTGGGAATAGATGCTGACGGCTGTTGGGGTAGTTGCACAACCTGTTCAATTGCGAGTCCACGACGACCCTTACCAGTATTGTGTCGTTCTGTCAGGTTGTGCTTAGCATTGTGCTGGGCAATCTCCTGAGCGTGAGTAGTTAAATAGCGCTTCACGGCATCACGGTTGCTACCGCTAAGACGTTGGACTGAGGTTTGATTGATTGCCCACCTCTCGTCGTAGGTCCGCTCAGTTGAGTCATTAAACTCCATAAGGGCTTGCACCCAGCGATGAATTTTTTCCTCAGCACTACCCTTCTTACGCACTAAGGGAGAACGGACGTTGCCTTGACCAACAACTGGCTGTGGCGATGTGGGAACTGCTGATTGCGGTATGTTGACGGCTGGTTGAAAGCGAGGAGGTGCTTGGGGTGTGGTAGCCGGCTGAGGTTGGGGCTGGATGGATTGTGATGGTTGTGCTTTGGTGACTACCAACTCAACCAGAACTTGTGAGAGCTGTTGAGTCAAACAGGTGACAGCTTTGGTCAATTCAGTAATCTGCCACCAAGCGGTGTTGAAGGCAGGTGCAGTGAAGGGAGCAATTGCTTGAGCGGTAGGAATTAAAGCTGGCGATTGAGCAACCGGGTCAGTGGTAGATTCAGGTCCAGTTTTTGCCTCAGCAGGGGAAACTGACTCTGAGCTGGAAGCCGGGGGAGCTGATTCTGAGGTGTCAACAGATGGTTCTGGTTGTGATGGTGGAGAAGTTGCTAGGGCGGCTAATTCCCTGACCTTGGTAACTATTGCCTCTGGTTCGGGAGAGACTCCTAACTCAGAAGCTAGTTCGACAACTAACTCAGCACTGGAGAGTGCAAAAGAGAGGGCTGTTTGCTGATTTGGAGCTGCAATTTGTGTAGCTAAAGTTATTAGGCGAGGGCGATCGCTCTTGTTAGCCCTGACTCTGATATCTGCGACATGAGCTTTGGCTGGAGTAGAGGCACTGAAGTTGTCAATTGCAGTCGGGCAATTAGAATTAGCTACAACTTGAACTGAAAGTGGTGAGACCTTACTTGTTTGACTGGATTTTTGAGTTGACATAACAGGAGTTAAAACATTCAGACCAGATTCTGTTTCTCTAACCTCGATTTTTTTGGCAGAGTGACGGAAGATTTCTAGCACTTCGACTCCCGGTTGATTGAGTTTTATGCCCTGCCGTCCATCGATATTGCCTTGACCATCACTGATTTTGTAGTCAAAGTAGTTACGGGTAGAGGCGTAGGAGCGACGTAATTTAGCGGTAGGGGCTTCTAAGATCTGGTAATGTCCTTGGATAGCTGCCATGTACACAATATCTGCTACTCGCACTGGACAGTAGTAGAAAACAGCAATCCGAGCATATACAGCCCGAAATAGGTGAGTGTACAGGTTGTCTTTGCCTTCTCGCTGCGGTACCAAATTAGTGAAGTGGCGATCGCAAGCCTTAGCGACGGGACTGCCATACTTCTGATTGATTTCTCGGTTGCTTAAATCATGACAGCGTACTTCCCGGCGTAGAAAAGCTAGAGACTTAATGACTGTCTGCGCCGGTGCGAGGGTGGGGATTTCAAATTGCAGGAGTACGTCTTCTCCTTTCCGCTTGAGTTGACCAGTAAAAGTTACAGAATAATTTGACTTGGGCTCAAACCGAGCTGTTGCCAGTACCTCACTGCTACGACGTCCGGTACAAACCACGATTCCGGCTGCTACTTCCGCCCAATCCCGACTGTCCAACAGCTCGGCAGCTTTAGCGACGATAGCATCAGGATGGTCCAGCAATTGTTGGTTCTCATTGCGTTGCTCGACAGCATCTTCAGAAGGATTGTTCATCTCCCGCCACTGCTCGGTGGAAAAGTTCATTGATTCCAGAGCTATGTGATGCGGGTCAATAGCTTTGATCGCATTGCGGGTGTCAGTCATCAGCGTCCGCTGTTGATTCAGAGTAGTCAAATCGCGCTCAGCCCACTTACCCCTAAGCCAATCCGCCCATTTTCGTGCTTGAGCGCGATCGGCTGGGGTGTCTTTAAGGGAAGCGATCGCAGGTATGTAGTTCTCTTCTAGCAGTTGAGCCAACCATTTTTTCATCAGGGCTTTTCCTGCACGCTTACTCTCCAAATTTAACCTGTATGAGTATGATCAGCAACTATATGTACAGTCAAAGTTTTGCAGAAGGTGTAGGCAAAAAGAACAAGGAGCAGGAGAGGAGCATGGAAAGCGCGACGCAATGGATCTATCATCTAGTAGAAAGATATCCCCCTGTACAGCTAATGACTAGCCAATTGAAATGCCCTGCATGCCGTCAAGAGCTGTGCTTTCCTGAGCCTAGTGAGTGCCAGGAAGACGTTTTGGAAGCAGTCTGTAACAGATGCCGATATAAGTACGGGCTAGTACATGCAAAAGTTAGAGCGTTTTACTCCCATGCCGAGGCTGTATATTCCAGTAGATACAGCAAACGTCCTAGACAGCGGCGGTTCTACCAACTGCGGCTGGTGCAAGCAGACGAGACACTAATGCCTTTGCAGTTCTGGACAGAAGGTCCAGAAGAAAAACTCTCTGCTCTACCAGGCGATGAATTTCTACTCTTGTACTTAATCCAGGGTCAGAAACCGAAGGAGCTAATTTGGGCACAGAATGCTACTACTAGGAGGAGCTGTTTGCTTACAGCACCAGGAGCTAGAGCTAGGCGAGCAGGCTTAGGCACTGCAGCGGTCACCTTTGCTAGTGGAATTTTGATAGCAACCTTCAACCATTTCCCAACGAATCAGATATTTTGGGCAACAGAGATTCCGATCTCTGTCGGTGCTGGTCTGTTCATAACCAAACGACGCGAACCTAAAATTAGGGATGAAAATGAGTTGAAGCGGCTCAATTCAGAGCAGCAACTGCTACAGCAGAAATACGATCTTGAACAAAGACAGCAGGCATTGCGCCAAGAGCTAGAAGCCAATCGGCGGATGAGCGAGCGTCTTGCAGGATTACGGAGCAAAATGAATGCTGAACCAGAGCAGTATACTACTCGAATAGAAACTGTTAGCAAGGGCATCACTCTACTGGAGCAACAAGTTGAGTTAGCACAAAACTTACTGGCTGGATATGCACAGATAATCAATATTTTGGCAATCGAATATGAAACATCAAGGCTAGCAGAACAGCTCCCAAATGACATCACAAATCAGGTATTAAGAAAATTAGAGGAATTGAAGGTAATTGAGACCAAGAAGGAGGAGTTATCTTTACTGACAAATCCACAGAAACTACTAAATATGTATTAACATATAGTTACAAACCATTCAGATTATCAAGATCTGAGTCTATTGAAGTTTGATAAAGACCGTGTTACTATAAGTTAATTCTAAAATGATAATTTTTATTTTAAGTAAAAAAGGTGATCTTGATGGGAACTTACATTTATTCTTGTGCCGAAGTGAAAGATTCTGTAACAGGAGAATGGGAGATCGTAGACAAGATTTTCCAAGTTTGTTCCGAATATCAGCCTTACAAAGGGAATTTCACAGATGCTCCCTTTTACTGGCAGTCGTACAATTTATTTGCATTCTTAGCAAATTTGCGTAACGACTCAGGCTGTCCGGTAATTACTCCTCCTAGAGGGTTGCCAGAAGATTGGTTTGTTGAAGAAGAATACCCTGATTGTTGCTACTATGGCGACCCTAATCAATGGGTAAGAGGAATTCTACAGAACTATTCTCCTCATTCTTGGTTGTTGCTAAGCGAGCTTCTCGAATTCGATTACGATCAGCTATTTGAAGAAAAGGAGGAATTAAACACTGAAGCTAGAGGAGTTGTAAACAGGGGTCAATCTAATCCTGGGTTACAGTTGCTCGAAATAATGGACCCTGATCGTAAGCCAAAAGAAAGCACAGTAGTGCTGGAAAATATAGGTAGGCTTGTCAGCGTTCGTGAACATATAGGAGAAGAGTTTTTTAGAACACTAGACGTTTTAAAAACTTTAGGTGAACCAAATAATGTTCGAGTAGTTTTTTGGTTTGGTTGAAAAATTTGTGAAGATGCAAGTTTGTCCTATACTACTTAAAGGTTCCAATTTTGTTTTCTCTGTTGTTCTTGATCTTGACGGCTACTAACGTAAAGCGGGACAGTTGGACGAAGTCAGATCAGAGTTTCAACTCTCCCTTGAAGGTTTAGACTAAGCTCTGAACCACACAGCATGGGATTAAGGAATGAAGTTACGCCGACGTAGCCAACAGATATTTGAGGCAATCAAGGAAGGGGGCAAGCGTTCTATCAGGAAAATCGCCGAGGCTACGGGCATAGCTAAAAGTAGTGTCCACCGCCATCAACAAGCGATGAGACGGCGTAATCAGTATTCCGAGTCAGAATTATGGGAAACAGCAGTTGGGGGGGAATGGCTGCGGTTACTAGTATTGGGAACGATTTACATTTTTGGTATCAAGTGCGGCATCGGAGTTGAGACACTGTCAGAGTTCTTCTATCTGTTACAGTTGCCCATGCAGGTAGGAGTTTCGCCGAGTGCCCTACACAAGCTAGAAGCTGAAGTCAGGGAAAGGATTTTACAATACCAACAGGAGCAGCAATCGCTCTTAGGGCAAAGTCAGACAGCAATTGAGATTTGTGCGGCGGCGGATGAAACGGCTTTTGAGCAAGATGTGTTGGTGTTAATGGACTTGAAGAGTGGGTACATCCTTGTTGAAGAACAGGTGGAGAACCGACAATACGATACCTGGCTGGACAAAGCCCAAACAGCTTTAACCCAGGTAGGAGTGCGAGTCAGGTCATTGGTTAGTGATCCACCCGCTCTCATCAAGCTAGCTTTAGAAGGATTTAAGTGTCCTAGTGTTGCCGATCTGTTTCATCCACTTTGGGACTTGAGTAAGTCTGTTGGAGCCGCTCTGAGTCGGCAATTAGGGGTAGTGTTACGATCGCTGTCACTAAGTGCCAAGGCTCGTTATGAAGTTCCGAATAGGTTTTTGGAATTGGAACTTTGCCCTTTTTTCCTCTGTTTTATTGCCTGAAAGCTACTTTAACCCGCCCCAAACTGGGAAAATGTTCCGACTCCAGTAGAAATCGGAAATTATGAAAAATTTTCAATAGATGCAAATTTCAGGTTGAAAGCTTGTAACAGCAAGGCTTTCAGCTTGGTTGGCACTTCCTGACAGCTACCGTAACATTAGGCCAATTAAATCAAGCGAATCAGAAGCGGACGCAGGCGCAACAGAAGCTAGCACAACTGACAGCTTTAGCTCAAGAGACAACAGCTCAACAACAGTTGGTGGAGCAACTACAAGCTCACCTGGAATTTGTGCAATCGGGACAACGCAACTACCATCGACTGCGGCAGCAACTGACATTGACTGTGCATCCCTTCGCCTTGACCGACGGTAGCTTCAAAACCACAACCGAGGTGCAAGCTCAGTTAGAACAATTGCTACTCAAGTTGGAGACTCTCCAGCACAGGCAGCAACTGAAGGCTGACTCGGTATTGAAAAAATTTCAACAGCAAATTCCCGCTTTAGCAGTTGGAGTCAATAGTTGGTGGCAGTCGGTACAATACTCCCTCTCACTGGAAAACTTGGACGCATCTTGCAGCAACTGGCTACTAGGTCAACTGCTGCCAACTGTCTATTGGCAACATCAGTTCGCTAAGACCAAATCCCGCAGTTTGAGGCGAATCTACCGACAAGCGCATCGCCGGGCTCATCAGGTCCTGCTCCATCATCCCTTCACCGCTACCCTGGAAGATGGGGAGTTGCAACATTGGCAAGAGTGGGCTAAACGCATGGTGACTCAATTCCATCGTGCTTCCTCTGCCGTAGAGGGTCGTAATGGCTATCTGTAGCGACCCGAAATTATAAACGCACGGACCCGAAATCATCGCGTTTTTGAGACCACATTAACTGAGAATAAGCAGGTGGTTGAGACCAGATTAAGTGAGAATCAAACCAGATTAAATGACACCAGACCGAAATCATAAATTTCAGACCGCATTAATTGAGAATAAAGATGGTGAGGAAACCAGTAAAGAAAAGGGATGTTTGCAAGCCGCTAAAGTTAGGCATCTTTACGCGCTAAAACAGCCGATGGTGCAAAACTACCGAAAGTGACTGCCTTTAAGACGGTCTCTCGGACAGCATTGTTATGAAGTTGCACATCTTCTACACCACGCAGCCGTAAATATTTCGCATATTCAGCTTGATTGATAATATCTGCAAGCACAATCACCCCACCAGGTTTTAGAACTCGGACGATTTCATTTAATGCTTTTTGACGATCAGCCTCTGCTTCAAGATTATGCACCGCCCAATTTGAAGTGACGACATCGAAGTGGCTGTCTGGAAAAGGTAACTTACGCATATCGGCTGTTCTGACCTCAATGCGATCGGCGACACCTTCAATCTGTGCATTTGTTTCTGTTGCTGAAGGCTCGTTGTTTGCTTGATCTTGTTGTTGCCATAAATCAATTCCGATGGCTTTACCAGAGTTGAGCCGCTTTGCTGCACCGATCAGCATTAAGCCACGCCCACAACCCACATCCAAAACCAGTTCCTCACCTGACCATTGAACGAGGTTGAGGAGCTTCTCTGCCTCTTTTAATTTCTCGACTTTACTGAAATAGAGCATGAAGCAACCCAAACCCAGCAAATAGAATGCTGCAACGCCCGAAAGCACGCTAATGGCTATTTTCAGTGTTTGCCCAAATATCGACGTGAATAGAGCCAGAACAAAAATAGCGAATGCTGCTGTGCCAGCGATAAAGAAGAAGCGAACGAGATCCGGTGCATCAATAGCCGTATTGAGGACGCTGCATATTGCTACTCATGATTAATGTATTATTGAACCCTAACTGTAACGACCCGAAATTATAAACACATTGACCTGAAATCATTGCGGTTGTGAGACCACATTAACTAATAAGGAAACGTGTAGCTAAAACTAATTAAGTGGCTCAAATTGGTAAACCTGCAGTTAGCATCTGCTCGGTCAATTCCTTTGTTCGTACGGAGTCAAGTTGACCTCGAAA
>JAFAVL010000387.1 GCA_019242465.1 Chroococcidiopsidaceae cyanobacterium CP_BM_RX_35
TATCCTGAAACGTAGATATTAGACCCAACTGCTGCTTGGGCAGAATCCCCTAACGTGGCAATAGGGTAATTGTCGTGGCTATCAAAAATCACCAAGGCTAGATCTGGGTCATCGTTCCCCTGCCGTGACAAAGCGGCGGATCGCGGCTCGACTTCGTCATTTTCACCTTGCTGTAATCGTTGGACTCGGCTTACTGGATAAACCTTCCCTCTGTTGGTACTAATCGTGTAAGTCAGATCTGGTCTTTTGACAACATGGTTAACCGTCAAAACTGTGTAAGTATGACCTGCTCTGGCGATAATGACTCCCGATCCCCTGCCATCTATGTTGTCGTTGACTTGCACTGTGACAGGAGCAGCTATGCGAGCAATTTCCTGAGGAGTCTTAGCAACTACTGCCATAGCTGGCAAAAACACCACTACCGCTATAGTTGCCGTTCCTGCCAACCAGCTTGGCAGTGCATCCAACCGAGAACGAATTAGACTCCTCATAGTTCTCCGTATTGCTAACTTGCGAAACCTGTCACTACGTAGCAAATTGATGTGGCTTTGAGCTTGCGCTCTTGAGTCACCGGAGCTGTCTCCGGCGAACCCTTGAGCTATCTTATTCCGTTGGTGCTGGATTCAGGTTCCAAAAACTGCTCTAGCCGTTCTAAAGGTAGAGAATTTGTTCCAGACGACTCGGTAACTGTAGCTCCAGTCCCCAAAACCGGAAATTCGTTCAGCCTTGCTAAAACTTGCTCCGCTCTTCTAGCGTTATCTGGACGCAAAGTAAACAACATATTGGAACTGTCACAGCTTGTTTCCATGCTGTTGACAGCACAAACAACAATTTGATGTCGCACAGAGCCAACGAGGAGTTGCAGGTTCTTTAATTTGCCACCATTCTCAGCCACGACCTCAGTTAATCTTCGGGAAACCATACGGCAGCGAATCTGAGGCGTGTAACTGCCTAACGTGGTATTCCAAGTAATGACGGGAGGTGTGGTGCGATCGCCTCGGCGGGCAATCGTCGCAAAACTATTACCATAGCGAACGCAATCAAAGGTTGTTGCTAAGGGTTGAGCGACAGCAATGTCTTTAGATGCAATCAAGCGAGTTTGTGCTTGAACTCCAATTGTTGTAGCACCAGAAAACATGAGAGTGGCAACAAAAATGGAACCAGTGAATTTATCCATACTAACCGGAAGCTAGGTGGGAACTTTAATTATGTGAATTTTAGCAACATACTGGGTATAGTTTGTCAATGTTCCTATAAGTAGTCACAGACTGCTAAATCTCTAACCATGCCTTAATAAGTTTCTGAGCTTCTGGATAAAGGGGGCTATTCTCAGGAATTTTGCCAACGACTTCAATTGCAGCTTCAAGTTTTCCCCTTCTCGCCAGCGTTTTAGACTGCTGCAATCGGCACTCGTTCAGTAGCCTTTGAGTATCATTATGCAAGGCTATTTCTGCTGCCCAAGATTCTAGTTCTGCTTTAGTTATGCACTCCTTGTATTTTGCATGTACTTTTAAAGTTCTAATTTTGGTTAATTGAAAATTAGCGTAGAATGCACCCATTGCAGTAATTAGAGCTATACCGATGCCGATTCCGAGGAGCAGATGGAAGAGACTTTTAACTGGGACAGCGATAGGATGATTGCTGTTTGCTGAACTGATCTGAGAAGATCTTAATGGCGGCGGTTGAGTTATCAGCTCGTCCCCAACTGAAATAAATAGATCTAGTAACTGCTTTTGCCTCAGTGCTATATGACTGTGTTCGCGGGCGCTAAAGGGAATCCCGACTCCGAGTCGAGCTGGCTGGTAAGTCCATAGATCTGGAGCCGCAATAGTTTCCAAGGTACTTGGGAGCTGCTTTCGGTCTATCAGTGCGATTGGTCACCGTAGTAGACAGGTGAAAATATTTTCGAGTTGGAAAGCAAGCACTGGTGCTGCGAAGTAATAACAAATGAAGTAGGGAACATGTTGACGACCTAAGTCGTCCGTCTCATCGTTGTACAGCCAGCCAAACAAGCTTTGCTCAGGAGTGATCTGATATACATATGCGGCTCGATATCCAGCGCTTGGGGGATGATAAGAATCCCAATACTGGTGGACTATCTTTTGGATGAAGACTTGCTGGATTTCTACAGGCACCTGCGCACTAGTAAGGACCTTCAACCCCACCCCAAGAAAGCTAGTGTAAACAAGTTGACCTAAGAAGACTGACATTTCTGTTAAATAGGGTCTAGCTTAGAATTTGCTGGTTGGCAGCAATTTCGCCGACGACTGAAGCGTCTTTTGAGCTAAGTCGCGGATTTGGGTTTGGCGCTCAGTCGGGGCATTTTTCTCTGCTTGGGCAAATAGGGTAGCTGCAGTTTTATCATCACCCTGAGTATGGCGTAGGAGGGCTTTGCCGACTAAAGCATCAAGATTATTGTGTTGTTGGGCAAGCACCTGGTCGTAAACTGTTTCCGCCTTAATTACCTGACCTGTAAGTTCGTAAAGCCGAGCTAGCTGCAAGTGCAAATCAATCAACTTAGGCTGTTGCTGAACGAGTTTCTCCGTTAAGAAGATAGCATGCTCTAACTGCTGCTGCCGCTCCGAGGCTTGGAGATTTTGGGTACTGGCTGTGGCGAACCACCCGAATTGAATTGCTAGACCGCCAAGTACTCCTGTCAAACCGACTATTATTAGAGATAGAAACAAGATATTTCTCTGCGTGGTTGACAAGAAGGAAGAAGCAAGTGAGGAATTGTTAGTCCTGACTTTGTGGGAGCGATGCCCCAGGTTCCGTAACCCCCCAGTGACCGAACGCTGCTGCATCTGAGAGCGGCGAGGTAGCAATCGAGTGACCGAATTAAGTGGATTGTGAAGCCAAGCGGGGCTGTGTAGTTGACTAAGTTCGCGGACTAGCCAGAGCAGTGGTGCTGCTGCACCTTTGGCGTTGAGACTAGCGCCAGCTTCTGTCTGGACGATAGGGATAAACGAGTAAAAGGTTTGATAATTAACTCTCATAGCCTCTAGCCGAGTGATGAGTGGTTGCAGTTTCTGCTGTAGCTGTTGTCGGCTAACGGGGGTCGGTTCGAGTAAGTCGCACTTAGTGAGGATGACTACAAAGGCATACTTTAAATGATTCAAGGAAACTAAAGAGGCAATTGCGGCTACCTGAGTAATAATGTCTTTCAGTGCTTGTAGGTACGCACGATTGTACGTCAGCTCATAGGCATCGATGAATACACAGCAACCGTGCGAAGTTGCCACTATCTGGTTAAAGTTATGATTGTGGATGTTGCAGGATTCACCAGGAACATCCCACCAGCGAAATCGGCATAAGGTTTTGTTGCCCCACTGGGTGTGACGTTTCAGGCTGAAGTTAAAGTTTGTGATTTTTATCGTTAGTGGTGGATATTGACCAGTCCTGGAGATGTAGCTGAGGAGCCGCTCCAAGTTTTCCCACGACTGGCGCTCCTGACAATCTAACCACAACTGCCGAGGACGATTTAATTGTGGATCAGCACGTAACTCGGCGTAGCTGCCAGCTAGAAAGACCGTTTTACCCACTCCCCGTTGACCAATACTTAGCAGATTAAATGTTTTTGGGGTAGCTCCAAACTTCATCTTTTTTCTTCCCAAGAAGTGATTTCACGGGCGAAGTCATGAGATCAGCCTTTCCTAAAGCACACAAAATAAACAGCAGGAAGCAGAAGAACTCTTGCATTCTGTTAGCTAACTTTATCAGGAAATTAGAAACTGTATGCTGGTAGTCGCATTTTTAAAAATTAGATACACACGACAAATTGACGAAGTCGACGCAGCTCTGCCGACCGACCTGGAATCGAATTCCAGGCTCCGGAATGAGCTGCTGTGCGACAGCAGCCCGGCACCCGCCGGAGCGCCCAAAGCCGCGTCGCAAGCAGCAGTGCCTTCCGCACCCGGAGGGAACCTCCGGACGGACTGGTATGCCTGCGGGTCTCCCGCAGGCAACGTCCTTCTTGAGAACGTTGACCGCAAAAGTGCTGCTGCGCTCAAAGTCGAGCAGCTAAAAGCTTTGTACTTTTTGCAGGACGTGTTCTGCGTTAGCATTGTTCCTTAGTTAAGCTACCGAAAGACTTTTGCTAGAACTTTGCCTAGAATTGCAGTAGGCAACAGCAAGAGAAAAATAACCTTGAGTCTAACGCTTTACTTTCTCC
>JAFAVL010000103.1 GCA_019242465.1 Chroococcidiopsidaceae cyanobacterium CP_BM_RX_35
CTAGAATACAATTAAGTAGCTATTATAGAACAATTGTACTAATGCGTCTAGAGAGTGTTCGTATCGGTAACATTTTGAACATAGATATCAACCTCAATTTTAGACTAGAACAATACTTGAGTTGCTTGGGTATGGTAACCAAACTGGAGAAACATTATGACAGCGACCGCTAGCCAGCAGCGGTATGAAACAATACAAGGTGTGGTAGAACGACTCACTTACCACTCTCCAGAATCGGGCTATAGCGTGGCGCGGCTCAAAGCACTAGGCGAAAGAGATTTAATCACTATCGTCGGCAGTTTTCCGAATTTGCAAGCTGGGCAGACATTACAACTAACTGGTTTTTGGAAAGAACATCCCAAGTTTGGTTCCCAGTTCACATTTACTCAGTATAAGGAGACCAAGCCTGCCACAATCACTGGGATTGAGAAGTACCTGGGCAGTGGTCTGATAAAGGGCGTGGGACCAGTGACAGCCAAACGCATCGTCGCCCACTTTGGCATAGAAACTTTAGACATTATCGAAACTCAAATCGAGCGCTTGATTGAGGTCCCTGGAATTGCCAAGAAGCGAGTGAAGATGATCCAGGATACCTGGGCAACCCAGCGGGTAATTAAGGATGTGATGGTCTTCCTGCAATCGCATGGCGTGTCCACCACTTATGCTGTCAAGATTTACAAGCAGTACAAAGACTCGGCGATCGCCGTTGTCGAGCGAAACCCTTACCAACTTGCTAATGACATTTACGGCATTGGGTTTATCACCGCTGACACAATTGCTAGAAATCTCGGAGTAGCTCCTGACTCTGAATTTAGATATAGAGCTGGGATTACTCACGTCTTGGGAGAGGCAGCAGAAGATGGTGGACACTGCTTTCTCCCACGAGCTGAATTAGTGGAGCAAGTGGTCAAGCGCCTAGCTTTAGCGAACCACACTCCAGACTCACAGACAATTGCAGATATAGTTTGGCAGATGGGACTGGAGGACCAGATTGTTGTCCAAGGACATATAGAGCATGAGTTTGTCTGCTACCAACCGTCGTTCTTTATATCCGAACAAAATTTAACCTCCCGACTACTGAGTTTGCTCAGCCGTCCTGTCATAGTAGATAAAGGGCGAGTCAACAGTTGGATTGACCGCTATTGTGCTGCTACAGGAGTGCAACTCTCACCACAGCAGCGGCAGGCGGTAGAGATGGCGGCAAGTGAGAGAGTCTTAATACTTACCGGAGGACCGGGGACAGGAAAAACCTTTTGTCAACGCACGATTGTTGCTCTCTGGAAGGCGATGGGGAGGACAATTGCCTTAGCCTCACCCACAGGCAGAGCAGCGCAGCGCCTGGCTGAAGTTACGGGTCGCGAAGCTAAAACGCTGCATCGACTATTGGAATTCGACCCCAAGTCGATGCAATTCCAACGCCACAGTGAGAATCCGATTCCAGCACAATCGCTGGTTGTCGATGAAGTGTCAATGGTCGATCTGTTCTTGGGTCATTCACTTCTGAAAGCGATTGCCCTAGATGCACAACTTTTACTGGTAGGGGACATTGATCAGCTTCCTAGTGTGGGACCAGGGAAGGTGCTGCATGACCTCATAAATTCAGGACAAGTGCCTGTTGTTAGGCTGACACAAGTGTTTCGTCAGGCAGCTGAAAGCCAAATTATTCAAAACGCGCATCTGATTAAGAAAGCGTAATAGATTTACAGCTATTTCTTGAATTACGCTGCATCTATCAATGCTGATAGGACGGGTCTTTGCCAGTTATCATCCCACTCATTGCTTGTAATCATGCCTCTGATTTGTAATACATTATGGGCTCCTTCACGAGTCCATTGCATTTTCTTTGAGTTTTTGTATCGGTCGTTGATGATAGATTCGATGTGAGATTCTGCGACTTGACTGGTGTATGTCTTGTTCTGTTGTTCCCGCTCTTCGTAATTAACGAGGTAGGCTTTATTGTTCTCCAGATAGTCATATAACTTTTCGAGTTTTGAACGTTTCTTATCATCCAAATCGTTTGTCATCAAAATTTTCAGTTTGCTCAAAGCCTCGTCGAGTTGACCATGCCACAATGTCCATTTAACTCGCTCCAAAGTTGCTTTGTAGGCATCTTCAACCGTCCCTCCTACATTCTGAAACCGCATGGCAATGTGGAACCAGTCCAGGATACAGACAAGCTGTTGGCAATGGGGCTCCAAACTTAAAACCACAGACCAGCAATTTAGCGCGCCATCGGCAAGGGCGGTCACTAGGCTATTCTCCGTCATCCCCTGCTTTCTAAGAGCATTCAGCGTATAGGTCTTGATTGTGGCTAGGTTGTCATCAAGAGCAGAGAGTGCACAACTTTTGCGCTCAATCTCGCGGTGATGCTGGTCAACCCTTTGAATATTCTCTGGTCGATAGGCAATGACCGAGAGGGCTTCAAAGCTACGTTTTTCCTGATCCTTGAGCGGGATATGTCCACCATCCACTTGCAGGATCACCTCCGAGGCACTAGAGGCATCCTCTACGACGGTTGGAGGTTTAAGATTCTCCTGGGCGAGCACTGCTCCGACTTCGTTCGTCATCAGCTTGATATTGTTATGGTTATTCACCGGACGAGGATGAACATTCAACTTCTCAAGATTCGTCTGTGCCTTACGGAAACTGTATAAAGCCCCTTGTTCGCATTGCAACTTTGCTAAGTCGGGATGGATAGAGGTGCCGAAAACAGAAGTCGTGGTAGGTGTACTTTGCCAATCGCATTTGGGATTGCAGCAGTTGTGTTTTTGGATGCCCACTTTATGGTCGGTAAAGACAGCATGAAATTTAGACTGAGCAAAACCACGTTTATGAAGCTTTTGTCCGCATTTTGGGCAGCCATCATACCCAGTGTCAATTAATTTCGTTTGTGCAGCTAATAGTGAATTCTGTACTTTTTCTAATAGTGAAATCTGTTCTTCGTGCCGAAGACCTAACTCTAAGATGGATTCAGGGGCTTTAACGTTGTAGACTTTGAGTGTGTCTCTTTTCACGACCTCTTGGGTGCTAACAGAGACTTTCTCAACAATCACCCGTAATTCATAGTCCATGTCTAAGATCCCTAATTGCGATCCTGT
>JAFAVL010000530.1 GCA_019242465.1 Chroococcidiopsidaceae cyanobacterium CP_BM_RX_35
GAATCACCCGTTGTACACCTAGAGCTAGCAATTGAGCAACGCTAGTGTGATCGCGCAGTCCACCCCCTAGTTGAATCGGTACAGATACCGCTTGCACAATCGCCTCTATTGCCGATAAGTTCACAACTTTGCCTGTCTTAGCACCATCAAGGTCCACGATATGCAGCGAATTAGCTCCCTGCTCTACCCAAAGTTTAGCTACATCAGCTGGATTGTCGTTAAAAACCTGTGATCGCGCGTAGTCTCCCTGATACAGTCGTACACAGCGACCTTCTAGTAAGTCAATTGCTGGGATAACATCCATCTTTAAACAAGGTAAAGGCTGGGTGGAATTTTTGTCTCTTACATATTACTTTTTGATGACCAGAAGAGGCAGGGGGGGAAAGAACACCCCTGCCCCTCCGCCCCCTGCCCCCTTTCCTCTTCCTCCCCTGCCACATGGTTTCAAGCCCCTGGATAAATCTCATGGGGTTCTCCCCCCTGCTCCCTGCCCCCTGCCCCCTTTCCTCTTGGGTGACTTACTGCCTGTCTAAAACCCAGCACAATCAACACATTAGAGAGTGTCAAGAAAAATTCTGCACCTCCATGCAGGAAATCAACATTTGCTAGAGTCTTGCCGTAATGCGATTGGGCATATACCCCAGCAGGAATCGTGATAGCGACGAAAACCAAAGTGCCGTAGAACCCAATTAGCGCCAAACGCGGTGTTTGCTTGGTTCGCGTAAGGAACCACAAGAACCCCAAGTAAGGAAAAAGGGAGAGGGCGAACAAAGCTTCTTTAGAAATCATTGCCCTGCTTCTATCGAAGTGGTTGATGGAAGTTCGCTTTCATCTGTACCTGGTTGCCTAGCATCTGCAACCTGCGTAGAGCGCCAAATCCACCAAGCAGCCGCCAAAAGAGCAAAGTTACCGAAGAGCGTCATCGCTGCCTGCATTGTGACCAACCATTCTAGAGATTCCGCGTTGTCAAAAAAGTGCCAGGTGCAGGCACACATGGCGCTAACGAGAGCTGGTAGCATGGCAAACGATAATGCCCACCAGGTATGGTTACGACTAACTTCACCATAAGTCCAGATGAACCAGATGGCAGCAATCCACTCAATAACACTAGAAATATGAATTACCCAGGTGGGAATTGAAAGCGCGTGCATGAAGATGACTGACAAAAGATGCTTTTCTAATGCTACTGCCCAGATTCCGTTAAAGGATCGCAAACTCCGATAGAGTTTTTGGGAAGGAAGATTGCAGGTAAGAAGAACGTGACGAAGATGCGAGCGGTTTTGTGTGGCTACTACGGTAAAGGCAATGGTGGTGATGAGGCTTTATTAGCAACGCTTTTGCAAATGCTGCCGTCTCATGTGGCACCTCTAGTTTTCTCTGGCAACCCAGACCAAACTCGTGATCGCTACGAGGTCGAGACCTGTGATCGCCTAGCCCCCAAGGCAATCCTGCCAGCGCTCTTTCAATCCGATGTGTTGATTTGGGGCGGCGGCAGTTTGATGCAAGATGCCACCAGCACTGTTAGCCCTCTTTACTATGGAGGACTTATGGCGTTGGCTCAACGCCTTGGGCTCAAAACCATTGCCTGGGCGCAGGGGATTGGTCCTTTGCAAGGTCCTCTGACTCGAAGGCTCGCCCGTACAACATTTGCTGGTTGCCATGCTGTGAGTGTACGTGATCGCGGCTCCGCTAACCTCTTATCTAATTGGCATATCTCTTGTACATTAGCTCCCGATCCAGTTTGGGCATTAGATGTGACGCCAGTGCCTGGGCTCTGGGATTTGCCTGCTCCACGGGTGGCTGTAACCTTGCGATCACATCCTCTTTTAACTGCCACTCGTCTAGCTTGCCTCACGCAAGCGCTCATTGACTTTCAAATAGCAACACAGACATGCATCTTGCTGGTGCCATTTCAGCAGACACAAGACTTAGCGATCGCTCAATCAATTCAGTCGCAGCTACCAGGCGCTAACCAGATTTTCCGTCTTGAAGATCCCAGAGCCTTGAAAGGTTTGTTTCGAGGTGTAGAGATGGCGATTTCCATGCGCTATCACGGCTTGATTATGGCAGCTGCTGAAGGCTGTCGCTGTTTCGCGCTCAGCTACGACCCCAAGGTGAGTCAGTTGATGGCAGAACTAGCCATGCCTGGATGGGAGTTGGCGCAAATGCCAGACGACCCCAACTTGCTCAGTCAAGCATGGTTAGAGCATTATGTGAATGGTGATGCCCTGGTGCCAGAGCAAATTCAGTCTTTGGTAGACAGAGCGCTGATTCACCGTGATTTGTTGAGAGAAGCTTTACCCTAGTATCTCCTCTAAGCAGCTAGACCAAATAAATTTCTAGCTTGGAATTTGCTTTTTTCTGATAAACTGTTACAATAGATACAGAAATTAAATCGTTCATCTCCTAAAGCGAGGTTAATTGCTCAAGGAGACGGAAGTAGGGATTCGTCCTGAAGGAACGCGCCTCATTGACCACAAAAACCTTGGAGGCGAGAATATGAAACCTGATACTCACAATCAATCTGTTCAAGAAAAGTTCCGCTATCTGATGGCGGCTGACCACAAAACACTCAGGCGTCGCGAGCAGTGTTTACTAATGCGCGGTCTGCAGCAAATTGAAAAGGACTAATGTTACTGGCTGCTAGGTGGGACTTCTACAACTTCTGATTGTGACGTTCTCCCCTCCTAACCTCACGGTACAGGAGGGGCTTCTCAAAGTCATAAACCGGAGACGGAGCTATTCTGTCTTTGCTCAGTTGAACGTGAGGCGAGGTTGCCTCGCCTCTTTAGTCCGTTGTCTCACTATACTTGCAGTTATAGTGGGAGTACCCTCGCGGTTTATAGATGGAAGTCTCAACCCGTAAGAGTAATTTCATAGTTTTTCAGATGATTCCTTATTCAAGTCTAAACTTGGTATAACCATGGCGAACTAATGATATGGGAAAGTCAGTTGTGAAAACTGCGATTTCTCTTCCAGAGTCAATTTTTGAGGAAGCTGAGGCACTTGCTCAACAGCTAGGTATGTCGCGGAGCGAACTTTACACTGAAGCATTAAAAGCTTATTTGCGGCGATATAGCCAAGAACAGATTTTCGCGAAATTGAACGAGGTATACTCTCGGGAACCTTCAGAGTTGGACCCATTGATGGCAGAATTGCAGTTCATGTCTCTGCCACATGAGGATTGGTAGTGTATCGCGGTGAAATCTGGTGGGCAGCTCTTCCCGATCCGATGGGTTCAGAACCTGGCTATCGTAGACCCGTCCTGATTATTCAAGATGATACATTTATACAGAGTCGTATTAGGACAGTAATTGTTGTCATTATTACTTCCAAGCTTGAACTTGCAAACGCACCGGGTAACGTTTTATTACCACGTGACGCAACAGGTTTATCTAGAGATTCAATAGCAAACGTCTCTCAGATATTCACTGTAGACAAAGCGTTTTTGACTGAGAGAATTGGTGCATTACCAGCCAGATTCGGAGAAGAAGTGGATGAAGGGTTACGAACCGTTCTGTACCTTTGAGCAGGTTATGTTAAAAATTTGTTGAAGTGCT
>JAFAVL010000632.1 GCA_019242465.1 Chroococcidiopsidaceae cyanobacterium CP_BM_RX_35
GCAGCGCCAACAGATGCCTAAATGCTGCTGCTGCACGACCTCTGGCTTGCTGCTCTAAAGTTCTCCCCAGTAGAATAAACCCCAGTAGCATAACTGGCTCGTCAAAAAAGCACTCCCAACCCAGTCGGGGAAACAGGAGAGCCACTAGACTAGCAGTGTAGGCTGTGAGTGTTCCCAATCCTACCAGCGTGTTCATGTTAGGTGCATTGCGTCGTAACCCGCGCCCACCATCCACGATGATTGATCGTCCAGGTCCTAACAACGCCGCTGTTGCCAGCCCACAGTGGAACCAAATA
Source organism: Chroococcidiopsidaceae cyanobacterium CP_BM_RX_35 (assembly GCA_019242465.1). Next base: position 297 of record JAFAVL010000632.1, read on the forward strand.
TTATTCAACGCTGGCAACATGGAGCCGCTCCACTGGCTCAAATGTCCAATGCTAGATAACAGCAGCAGGACACCAGCCGTGACTAGCTGTAGAATTGCCGATTGCAGTTCTTGGCGCTGCCGCATAGCCTGGTCGGGAGGAACCTCACCAGCTGTACCTGTTAGCCCCTCTTGAGGACAGCGGGGTTGAGTCTCGAACCCAGATGCCGTCAATTGCTCAGCCAGGCTTGCCGGGTCAACCTTGCCAGTTTCACACTCCACGACCGCCACTTCTGTCACTAGGTTAACGCAGGCTGAAATCACTCCCGGCTGCTGTGCCAGTTGTTTTTCCACTACCTTCACACAGCCAGCACACTTCATTCCCCCAACATCTAGCGTAATTGTCTCTGTAGCTGGGGCAGAAGGCGCGATCGCGGTTTTCGGGGCAAGCTGCATATTCTAACGGGCTACAACACCTCAACATTTAACACTTTAGCGTTTCTGTGGGGTTTGTCTCCAGAGTGTCAAGTTTGGCAAGTAGTCTCAACAGCTAACAACCTCTCTTCTTGGACACCAGAAGCGGCTACAGCTTTAGAGCATGTGAAGGTCTCAAACTCGGCAATAGCAAATTAAAAAAATTAAGTTTAAATAGAAAAATTAAGTTCTCTTTGTATTCTTAACATAATTTGCTTGCCAGTCCCAACTTGTTCAGCTTTCTTAAGCCAATATTTTACCTTGTCTTCGTTACCCAAAAAGTAATCTGCTTTAGCAATGTAGCAGCAACTAACTGCTATATCAGTAGAGTCATTATCTGCTTCCGTTAAGGGTAGAAGCATTTCTTTACCTTCGCTATATCTACCTAACTCTATTAAAATAGCGCCCCTAGTTCCTCGAACGGTCTTGACATCATTAGCTAATAGGAGTGCTTGGTTAGACCACTGATCAGCCTTTTGTAAATACTTTTTCTCTGCAAAATTTATAACTATGGAAGTTAAAAGCTCTATAATATAAACTTTGTCTATTCTTTTAATGTAGGAATAGCTTAAAAACGGCTCTAACAACTCGATTGCCTTAGCAAAGTTTTGCTTATTAAATTGAATTTTTGCATCAAATAGTATTTGAAGAGTTTTCGGATCGTTATTGAAAAATTATTTAGAGAACCGTTCTGAATTGATGCATATCTAGATAAATTTAAGTTCTTATGGATAAGCTGATAATTACTTTTAGTTAAAGTATCAATTATCTTTCTACCGTCTGATGAATGTTTTTTTCCATATACACGAGACTCTATTGGTGTAAGATTCATGATTATTAAAGACAGTTCTATACCAATCAGGTTTATAAATATTATTGAATTATTCATAACTGTATACTTACATACATTAAGGATTATAAATAAGAGAAGGCAATTCGCTAGAGGACCACATAAATACATAAGTATAAGCTTAAATTTTAGACCTTCTATAGCCATATAAAATATATAAGTTATACCACCATTAGGTACAGAATTGAACTCAACAACTGAATCAAATAACTTGAATTGAAATATTCTCTTCCCTGATCGTATTCTTACAAAATATGGATTTAACCCTATTACCTTAGCCGCAATAAAATGACCCATTTCATGGCAAAAAATTGAAAAATAAAGCCATGTCCATATCGAAATCCAAGCAAGTAAAAGGGATTCTAACAGCATATTCAAGCGCAATCTTTTGAAGAGCTACATTTTTATGAAGAAAACAAATACATCCTTCCTTTGTAATTGTTCCCAATTCAGCGATTAATTTTGTCAGTATAAATACGATATTTAGATAAAAAATCATATCTTTACTATAAAGAACCGTGTTAGGATATGAGAGTTTTCAAGAGATGTTCTTCCCCCTTACCCCCCTGCTTTTTGTTCATGGCTAACCAGCACTTTGCAACTATTGGGGATATCTGGAAACACTTACCACTAGCCGAGATTCTTGCTATTGAGCGACCCTCCAGGGTGTGGGAATCCCACGCAGGATCAGCCCATTATCCACTCACGTACTCCTGGAAGCGCGAGTACGGCGCGTACTACTTCCTTAAAAATGCAGAGGAAGCACCACAGCTTGCCCAGTCAAAATACAATGCACTGTTGCAACATCTCGCATCTACTAAAGATGACAAGGCTCTCTTTCCCGGCTCACCGCGCCTAGCAATGAGCCTTTTGGGTGATTGGGCGCGGTACTTGTACTGCGATCTCGATCGGGAAAGCCTTGAAACAATTAAAGTCTGTGCGCGTGAACTCGGCGTAGCCTCAGAACTTGTTGAAACTGTGTGTGGGGAGGGAATAGCTGTACTCTACGAGCATTTGCTTATTCTTGACGTTAACAACGCGTCATCTGTCTTGGCTCTGCTCGACCCATTCCATCCCTTCGAGCGCAACGAACGCGGCTACAACTCCATCGACCTTTTCCGCGATCTAACAATAAAAGGTGTCAAGGCAGCATTGTGGTATGGTTTTGATTCACTGACTGGCAACGATCCCGAAACCTATATCAATAGCCGTGCCGGGAGGCATGAACAACTGCGAAGGGTTTTACATATCAAAGAAGAAGACACAGCTTTTTCAAATAAGCTCTGGTGCGGTGAGATCTTCCTTAAGGAGATTGAGCAGCTTCAGTTCAGAGTTAACCCCAGCGTCCTTGGCTGTGGATTTTTGTATGCAAACCTAAGTTCAGAGTCTATTCGAGCCTGTGAATTGCTAGCCATAGGACTTGTCTCGATCTACCAGAATTCCCGCCTGCCTGACGGCAGCAGTGGTGCCCTCCAATGGGAAACTGTCCTGTTCTAACTTTTATGGCACTACAGCGTTTCTGTGGGGTTTGTCTCCAAAGCGTCAAGCTTGGCAAGTAGTCTCAACCCCTCTTCCCGACTGCCAGAAGCAGCCATAGCTTTGAAGCGATTGTAGGCGTCAAACTCGGTAATCGCAATGGTTGAAAGCTCTTCAACCATCTTATTGATACTTAGCCCTCTTCGAGCAGCGAGTTCTTTCAACCTAGCGTGTTTATGGTCTGGTAAACGAATGGTGAGAGTAGCCATATTTCACTCTTACTTGATGATTTGCTCTGGTGTGAGGATGGACAATTGGGGAAACAGTAGTTGTGTGTTCTTAAAGTCTTTAATATTATTAGTCGCAATCAGTCGAGCATTGCCAGCAATAGCTAGCTCAATTAGGTGATTGTCAGCTTCATCCTGAAGATTGGGTCTCCACAGGTAGTAAATAGTAATCCACTGACTAATGCTTGTGAAGGCACTAAGCAAAGTGAAAATTTCCTCTTTGCTTAATGGACATCGAGTAATAATATCTTTGCGCGTAGTCACTGATTCGTACTCGCAAAAGAGAGTATTGCTGAACAAAGGCTGGTACTTCCCCTCAAAGCATTGTCTCAGGAGTAATCTTGCTGGACCTGTAGGTCCGATCAAGGCACTAACAAAAACGCTAGTATCGATGACAATTCTAGACCCCATGGCTTAATGATAGCGTATGTGCTATCAGTAGGGTGGTACGGTGCCTATGCAGTAGAAAAGTTCTTGCAACACAACCAGATTGCAAGCAGTCACCTAGCGCCACTCCCCAAAACAAACAAGCTGAGAAGAGTGCCGCTGTTCCAGAGACTGTGGATGAGCATCGAGGAAAGGAGATTGCGCGATCGCGTGTAAACTACCCCCAATACCATCCCCAACACTGCTAGTGGCAGAATCTCAGACAGACTCAAGTGAGCGATAGCGAACAGCAAGCTACTAGTGATAATCGCTCCCCAAACTGGCAAGTACCGAGTTAGAGATGGCAACAGGAAGCCGCGAAACAGGAACTCCTCAAATAAGGGAGCAGCCACTGCCGCTGTTAAAAAGAAGATGGCACGTGCTACTTGATCGTGAGACTCAAGAGTTAAGGGCAACAGTGGGTTACTACCTCCTTCTCCTTGCCATATCTGTTGGTTTAGTAGTGATACGGCAATTACCAGAGGCAGCGCCACGCAGTAGCCGCCTAGCCCCCATAACAACCAGTTGCCTCGCCAATCAAAGCGAAACCAACCATCCGGCAGCGGAAAAAAGGGCTTCACAGATAAATACAGCACTCCAAACGTACCTAGTGCCAAAAGGAAATAACTTACTAGGATATAGAACGCCTGCATCCGCATATCAGCTCCGGCTGGCTTGATCTGAAGCAACAATAGAGGTACAAGTATTTGTCCAATCAGGAAAAAACCAAAGATAAACACCTGCCACACTGTTTCCCCATCCCAAGGTGTTACCCAAGCGACATTGCCATTTTGTGCTAGCAATGATTGCTTTCCCTGTAATAACCGCTGACTGACCAAAAAAATCAGCAGTCCTACACCAAACAAGCTCCCCAGCGTTGGGATACTGCTAATCGTGACTAACTTCAACAGGGCTTGCTTAGCGGTCTTTTGCTCGGTAGTTCGCAAACTGTCTAGTGCCTCTGAGCGTTGTTGTAACTCATAGAGTCGAGCTAAAGCTTGGTAACGAAACCAACCATCTAAATTCTTTTGAATCAACTGTTGAGCAGGAGGGAGCAACCGCGCAGGATTGCTCCAGAGCCCAGTCAACACGGCTGCTGTTTCACGCAAAGGTTCTTGATTCTGGGCAGAGGCACTATGCTCTAAATCTGTCCACGTCTTAATCGCTTGAGCGGTTTTTCCTTGCTGTGCTTGGAGAATTCCGAGACGCAGATCTAACTCAGTGGCTAATTTCTCCAACTGGTTAATCGACTGCTGCGACTGTCGCTGCTGTTGGAGGCGGGAGGTTTCGGGAACAGGAGCGAATTTTGTTTGAGGTTTAGGAGGGGCTGGGACAGCAACAGGTTGTTTCTGTAGTTGAGTAAGTTGTGACTTAGCTTTCTCTAGGTTAATTCGAGCCGATTCCCGTGCCTCTTGATACTGCTGGGTTGCTGCCTCAAGCGGCTGATCTCCCACTATTGTGTTGCGGGCAGCGGAGATACTCGTTCCTTGACTTGCTGCTGGTTGCCACTGAGCCGCGTCCAGTAGGATATCAGTTTGGTACAATTCCAAACGACTTTGAATTTGAGGTTGCTCCAAGCTTTCATATAGAGACACGCCAGTGAAGTAAAGTGCCACTACTGTTAGCGCAATCAAAATCAACCGTTTTATCGTCATCCATCCCCCATCCCTGTAGGAGTGTTACAGCAATAATTGCTCCAGCAATTATCGTACCAAACAGATGCCAAACACCTTGGTCATCTTCTCACCTCCCCTGCGCCCCTGCTCCCCCC
>JAFAVL010000723.1 GCA_019242465.1 Chroococcidiopsidaceae cyanobacterium CP_BM_RX_35
GGTGGATATGGAGCAGGTTAATCTTTTGAAGTGGTAGTGAAGTGCAGTTAAAGCAGGTCATTATCGCTCATAAAGCCGGGGACCCTTTGAGCCGTCATTGGGCAGAAACCTGCGCCCAGCAACTAGAAAGCAGCGACTGTCGAATTCTGATGGGACCAAGTGGACCTAAGGACAATCCGTATCCAGTTTTTTTAGCGTCGGCAATGTCCCCAATCGACTTGGCTTTGGTGTTAGGTGGTGATGGCACAGCACTGACAGCTGCAAGACATCTGGCTGCAGCTGGAATTCCGATTTTGGCAGTGAATGTCGGGGGACATTTAGGTTTCTTGACTGAGGCTTTCGAGGCATTTAAGGACTCGGAGCGGGTTTGGGAGCGGCTTTTGGAAGATCGTTATGCGATTCAGCGGCGGATGATGCTACAGGCAACCATCTTTGACGGCGAGCGGATGAATTTGGAGCCAGCAAGTGATTGCTTCTTGGCGCTGAATGAGATGTGCATCAAACCTGCTTCAGCTGAACGCATGATCACTTCTGTGCTAGAGATGGAAATTGATGGGGAGATTGTCGATCAATATCAGGGGGATGGGCTAATTGTTGCCACTCCTACAGGTTCTACCTCTTACACCGTAGCTGCGAATGGTCCAATTATTCATGATGGCATGAAAGCAATCACCATCACCCCCATTTGTCCCATGAGCCTTTCTAGCCGCCCCATAGTCTTACCTCCGGGCTCAGTTGTTAGTGTTTGGCCTCTAGCGGACTACGAGCTGAGTACTAAGCTCTGGACAGATGGTGTGCTTGCTACCTCAATTTGGCCGGGACAGCGAGTTGATGTCCGCACGGCAGACTGTCAGGCTAAATTTATTATCCTACAAGAAAACTATTCTTATTATCAGACTCTGAGGGAAAAGCTTCTGTGGGCAGGAGCCAGGATTCACTACGATAACAACCATCGTCATAATTCAAAGGGAGTAGGGGAGTAGGTGGTGAGCAGAAAGAGTCCCTTTCCTATTTCCTTGGTGCTGCTGGAGAACATCTAGTTAAAGGCTGTACCTCTTCAACATGCATTGAAAGCAGAACCTCGCTCTTGATTGTCTTCCCTAGCTGGAGCTTGGAAACAAGAAAACCTCTAACATTTTCTTCCCCTACTCCCCTATCTATGGCTGAGAGCGACTGCCCGAACCAACCACGCCAATTTTATGACGATATGATAGCTCAGCCCCAAACCAGCCAGAGGCACTCACGAGCGTGCCGACAACCAGTGAAAGAATTATCCCAACAGGCAATATTGCCCCTGTATAATTACCAAGACGCAAACTGAAGTTAACAGCTGTCAAGACTAAGATAGCTACGTTGAGTATCATATGCGCCCAACCCGCTGTGCGCTTGCGGACTCGTTCTATGCGCACAAAGTCGCTCATGCCAATTAAAGCTGCCACCGCTCCCCCAGCTAAGCCAGCCCCTAGTAGCCAGACTGATGCCCTTGCCCAAAAGGGATCGTGAGTCAGCCAGTAACCGAAGTCGGTGCCCAATGCCCCAGCTAAGAACGCAATAGGAAAGATGACACTTAACGGATGTAAAGGATGCCCAGCGATCGCCACTGTACTGGGCACACCAGTATCGAGGTACTCTCTGTCATCACTTTCAATAATTGGTGGAATATTGGGGTAGGGTGATGTGTTGGTTCCTGATGTTTCCATAATTTCTCCCGCTTACAGCAGCGATCAGATTTGTATTTACACCACAATCTTAACCGGAGGGCATTTGCTCAACATGGGCTGCGGCTTGAAAGGTTAGTTTCCCTTGCTCCACATTTATGCTCTTAATTCGCAAAGACATCCCCTCCAGATCGAAGTTGCTCAGATCTAAAATTTCAGTAGTCTGTTCTACCAGTGCCTTTGTCAGCTCTGGTGCTAGCTCCTTTTCTTCACCATACTGGACATCTTTAAGCATAACGGTCTTACCGTCATCTGTGACACGAGGAACGGCTGAGAAGGCAATCTGCTTTGTTTCTCCTGTCTCACGCAATAGCACCTGAGCCTTCAGTGCCACTTTGCCATCGCCCGGTAAATGAAACTCTTCCTGTTTTGCATCAACAGTCATCTGTTTCCCGTCTACGCTGACCTGTAGGTTTCGCAGCTTGCTGTGGACATATTCGGAGTTAAACGCACGGTTGATATCCGCTTCTGTCAAAACAACATGAGCTTCCGCATCTGTAGGCTTGGTTAATTCAACCTTTCCCATTGCAGCGCTTAGAGGATTGATGGCAACACTACCCATTTGCATATCCATATCCTCTACGCGTAGGTCTTGCTGCATTACCAGACCTTTGCCTTCGATCTCTACTGAATTTACTTCACCTTGAACTAGTTTGAATGGATCAGTTTTGATATCTACATTCAATTCATCTACTTCATCCAACTGACTAGACATACCAAGCTCTGCCGCCTTGTTTAGCGCCTGCTCTCCCAATCCTGACCGCTCCGACATCGCGTCACACTATCCTATTCTTTTCTTACTTCGTCAATCTAGCGATTTGGATTAAGCCTTGTATCTGCCCCACGGAGGAAGGCAAGTCATTGCTTACCTCTACCATGAGTGGAAAGCAACGAGTGTCTTTGATAAGTATTCGTCCTATTTTTATTTCCCTCAGCTTTACTGTTGATCCGTCAAAAGAAAGATGGATTCCACCTAAATACTATGACACCCTGAAAAGTAAGTGAACTTTAATGATTATAGAGAGGTTACTCAAAAAATGGTAACAACACTAGATGATACTAAACGCTCTGCGATCGCCGTTAAGTTGGCTAATGTCAAAGCCATTCAAAACCTACTTATTTCTAGTGAACAAAACCTTTTACAAGAGTCTACAGATCAAGATATTAACTCTCGTTTAAGGGACATGCTGGGTGACGATCAAAAAAATCTTGGTGTATTAGACACGGTCATCGTTCAGTATGGCGTTAAAGGCGAACCAAAGGAAACAACGAAGCAACTCGTTGAGATGACCCAGAAGTTGATGTCAGGCTCTGAGCTAACTCTTTATGAAAAGTTTGCTCAGCTTGAGTTGCTCAAGCATGGACAGGTTATGGCTGGCATTGTTATCCACAAAGCTGCCCAACAAGTTGGTGCTGATGTTGAAGCAGCAATCACACCTCTGAATACCATTAACTTTGAAAACCGGGCTCATCAGGAGCAACTGAAGGGAGTGCTAGAGATCCTGGGTACGCGCGAACTGACGGGCAAAGATGCAGATCAAGGCATCTGGGCGCGTGTCCAAGACGCTATGGCAGCACTAACAGGGGTAGTTGGTAGTGCAGTTACCCAAACAAGTGATAAAAAGGACATGAACATCCAGGATGTTCTGCGGATGGACCATACCAAGGTCAACACTCTATTTATGGAACTTAACGGTACCGACGATCCTCAGAAGATACAAGAGTATTTCGGTCAGATCTACAAAGATCTAACAGCACATTCCCTAGCAGAAGAAGAAGTTGTTTACCCAGCAATCCGCCCTTACTACGAAGAAACACAGGACTTGTATGACGAGCAGGGCGAAATCAAGGCAATGTTAGAAGAAATTAAGGCAATTAACCCCTCCTCGCCTGAATTCAAGAACAAAGCTAATCAGCTGAAGGATGTTGTTATGCATCACGTCAGTCAAGAAGAAAACGATGTGTTTGCCAAAGTTAGGGCAAACTTCAATGATGAACAAAGTGAGCAACTTGCTACAAAGTTCAAATCAGCTAAGAGCAAGATTCAAGAAGAAATGGGCGTTGCCAAAAAATAGAGATATCAGTCATTTGAACGATGAACTAGTCGTACAAGAGTGCTGAGATGCGTTTCAATAACCCACCACTTATAATGGTGGGTTTATTTTCTTGAAGACTTTTGCTTTAAAAATTTCTGGTACCATTAGCTGAATTTGTTGCTAAAAATCAGTAAAGTAAAGGATGAACACATAGGGGGTAAAGACAAAATGGATATCCTGGACTTAATCAAAAATGAACACCGTCAGATCGAAGCTTTATTCTCAGAGATTGAAACTGTAAATGATACAGCAAAATTATACAAAAGTTTTAATCAACTTTCTGAAGAGATCAATTTGCACACCGAGGTTGAAGCTCAAACCTTTTATTCAGCAATTCGCCAATGGGGAAAAAACGAGCTAATTGATACAGCTCAAAGAGAACATAATGAAGTTAGGCGAATGCTAGAAGAAATTGAGTCTCTTAGTCCAACGTCTGAGGAGTTCCAAGCTCAGGTTCAGGCTTTAAAACAGCTATTTCAACATCATATTCAAGAAGAAGAAAACGAGTTATTTTCCCAAGTACGCCAGTATATCAATGAGGCGAAACGTACGCAAATGGCCAGCGAGTTTGCATCAGCCAAAAGCAAACTCGCTAGCGGTATGCCAGCTGTAGGTTAGCAGTTTATCCGTTTACCACAGTACCGCCATTAGGGTGTAAAACTTGACCCGAATAATACGAGGCATCATCCGAAGCCAAAAACACATAGCTAGGTGCGAGTTCTTCGGGTTGACCGGGTCTTTGCATCGGCACTTCTTTGCCAAAACTTGCCACTTTATCAGCTGCGAAAGTGGAGGGGATGAGTGGTGTCCAGATGGGACCTGGTGCTACAGCATTAACCCTAATCCCCTTTTCGACCAGACTCTTGGATAAAGAGCGGGTAAAAGCAACAATTGCTCCTTTAGTGGAAGAGTAATCGAGCAGTTGCGGATTACCTTGGTATGCCGTTACCGAGGTCGTGTTGATGATGGCACTGCCCTGCTTAAGGTGCTTGAGTGCCGCTTTGGTCATAAAAAACATTGAGAATATGTTGGTGCGAAAGGTGCGCTCCAGTTGTTGAGCACTGATATCCTCAATGCTCTGTTGCGGATGCTGCTCAGCGGCATTGTTGACTAGAATATCGAGATGCCCAAATTCATCAACTGTTTGCTGGACAACTTGCTGGCAAAAGGCTTCATCGCCAATGTCTCCAGAGATTGCTGTAGCGTGGCGACCATGTTCTTCTACCAGATGTTTTGTCTGTTTAGCATCATCATGCTCGTTCAAGTACACAATTGCCACATCAGCCCCTTCTTTGGCGTAGGCAACTGCCACTGCACGACCAATGCCACTATCACCACCTGTGATTAGCGCAACTTTGCCCTGCAACTTGCCACTCCCGCGATATTGAGAGTCATCAGTTTTCGGTTGGGGGGTCATTTCTGATTGACGACCTGGTTCTTGCTCCTGATGCTGTGCTGGTAGTTGTGACGGTTCTGCCATTTAAGTTATCTCCTGAGTTGACAAAGAATGGGGTGTGGGGAAAGAAATAGAAAGGATACATGTGCCCATCCCCTTCAAGGGATAAACAACAAAGATTGTTTCCTTGGAGCCCAGCGTAAGAAAAAGGCACCTATGATTGAAAGGCCTCCTACTGCTATTGGTAAAGTAAGGCAGCAATCCAACTTCTATCTAACTAATTACAGGCTGGATTATGTGGCTCTAGAGGTTAAGTTAGCAACCAGGGCAGTTGAGTTTATCACTCTAGAGGTAGAAAGCTTTACTACCCTTACTGAACACTTGTTGTAAAGCAGGTCACTTTTTTGGTCGCTAATCAGAGTAAGATTGCTATTATTAAGAGCCTTGGGCTGGGGCTATGCAAACTTTTGATCATTCTGTCTCTCTTCAAGCGGAGCAATTTCGGCGGCTTCAGGTGCAACTGCGCGATCGTTGGCGAACCATTGAGCTATTTGACCGCAGCGATGCAGATATTTTAGTCATTCCCTCCCTCAGTCTTGACCAACGAGAACTGCTCAAGATTCAGGGCGTTGTCCACTACGAGGAGCGGCTCCTATTTTCGTTGATTCGCTTGCAAAATCCTTGCACGCGACTAATTTACGTTACCTCACAGCCACTGCATCCTAGTGTGATCGATTACTATCTACAGTTGTTACCTGGGATTCCGTTTTCTCATGCCCGCGATCGATTGCTGCTACTTTCGACTTACGATTCCTCCCTCAAGCCCCTGACTCAGAAAATCATCGAGCGTCCTCGCCTCATGGAGCGGATTCGTCAAGCCCTCCGCCCAGAAAATTCGTACATGATTTGTTACAACACCTCAGCTTGGGAAGGTGAACTATCTGTACGGTTGGGCGTTCCCCTCTACGCTGCTGACCCGGAATTGCGGATTTGGGGAACTAAGAGTGGGAGTCGTCAAATCTTTGCCGAGAGCGGGGTGCCGCATCCAGACGGTAGCGGCAGCATCTGGAGTGCCACAGAACTAGCTGTCGCAGCTGCTGAACTATGGGAACGCCAACCAGCCTTAAAACGGATGGTGGTCAAACTCAATGAAGGAATTTCTGGCGAGGCTAATGCGCTGTTGGATCTCAGACCAATTCAAGAAGTAGCGCCAGGGAAAGGATCTCATGCCGAACGGGTGGCAGTCCTCAGCGATCGCTTTACATCTATGAGCTTTCAAGCACAAGCAGAGACTTGGGCTAATTTTTCTAGCCGCATCCCAGAGTTGGGAGCAATTGTGGAGGCATTCGTTGAAGGAGAGGAAAAGTGTTCTCCTAGCGTCCAAGGTCGCATCACACCTGGTGGTGAAGTTGAAATCCTCTCGACTCACGACCAAATTCTTGGCGGTCCAGATGGTCATATCTATTTAGGCTGTCGGTTTCCAGCTAATGATACCTACCGCTTGCGCCTACAGGACTTGGGACTGAAAATTGGCAGAAAACTAGCAGAAAAAGGTGTGCTAGAGCGCTTTGGGGTCGATTTCATCGCCACTCGCCACCCCGAAACTAGTGGTGGACAGTGGGAGTTCCAGGCAATTGAAATTAACTTGCGTAAGGGCGGCACAACCCATCCTTTTATGACGCTCAAGTTGTTAACTAATGGACGCTATGAACTCTCTACTGGGCAGTTTTACAGTCAACAGGGGCGTCCAAAGTACTACATTGCCACCGACAATTTGCAAAAAGACCGCTATCGGGGTCTGTTACCAAACGATTTAATGGATATTATTGCTCACCACAAACTGCACTTTGATACTGGAACTGAAACTGGCACAGTTTTTCATCTTATGGGTTGTCTTTCCGAGTTTGGCAAGTTGGGGTTGACAAGTATCGGCGATTCACCTCAACAAGCAGAGGAAATCTACAACCAGGTGGTCAAGGTGTTGGATGCAGAGACTAAACCTAGTCTCGCTCTTGACTCCAAGGCTTTGTCTTCTAGCCCTCCAATTGCTTGGAATGGTAGGAGAGTGTGAACTGAGACATCATGCCAGTATCTAAACAACTTCATCGGATTGCTTCTAGCCTTGTAAGAATTTGAGGTTTAAGCTCATCGAATTCCTGCTTGAGCAAACTTTTACTAGTTTGCGGTTCTGCAACTGACATCAAAACCTGGCTAGTCGTAAGCCAGTTTTGCAAGAGTCGGCATTGCGCAGAAGCAATGGGTATGAGCATACAAGCACAAGGGCGTTGAGGCTCTTCTCGCGCAAACAATAACAGGCGATAGTGCCCCAATTCTCCCACCAGCCGCGCTATTTCCCGCGCTTGTGGTGCTTTCATGTCCAGGTAGCAAGGTAGCCATTTAGGACCACGGTGGTGATTGTAGAGGACGGTAATCCACAATATCATTGGATGAGGAGCCATAATGCACAGGAATTGGTTATAACGAGTATTCAACAGACGCTTACGAATTTCTTGCTGTGGTAACATGACCCACAGCGCTGCTGAAATCTCGCCGTTATTAGCAATGGGTGCGGCAAAGACAATATCGGCAATCGGTTTGTCTTGAGGCCAGGAAACCACAAACTCAGACAGGTCCTGACTAGGTTGTGTCTTGGGTGAGAGATTGCTGTAGCGCTGATCCAGGAGAACCAAGACTTGTATGATTTCGCCCATAGTTTGGGGGCGATCACCTGGAGCCTTAGCCATACAGCTCATCACTAAATCTTCTAGCACCTGAGGTAGATCTAATCTAGGTGCAACTGAATTGAAAGAACGCGGAGGTTGCTGAAGATGAGTTTTGTACCATCCTCCAAAAGACTGCGTATCTGCTTGCAGGGGCATTTTGCCAGTTAGCATTTCAAACATCATTACGCCCAGACTATAAATGTCTGAGCGGCAATCGAGTTCCTTGCCATCCATCTGTTCGGGAGAAGAGTAAGCTAAGGTACCCAGATAGTAATTAGTCCGTTCGCTATCTGCTTGAAGTAGCTTC
>JAFAVL010000752.1 GCA_019242465.1 Chroococcidiopsidaceae cyanobacterium CP_BM_RX_35
TGCTGTTCTCGAAGCCGACGACATTTTGATGCTTTAAGCTCAGGTTCACAAAGGTGGCATGAGAAACGCTGCCGACCGTAACTACCCCCTTGTCGAAGCCCTCAACCGTCACGTCCTTGATTAACCCTGGACCAAACTCATCCTCGGTTAGGTCGAGACCCACAGACCCTGTTCCATCCCCCGACCTGATCATCAGGTTGCTCACAGTCCCTGCGTTGTGGTTGTTATACCGGATACCAACAGCGCCTGGGTTCTTGATACCAGTGTCAATAGTGAGGTTGTGGATCGAGTTATTAAAGGACTCGTTGTTGCTGTAGTGACAGTGCAAGACTGGCTTAGTGTGTCCAACCCCGTAACCGGGCGCACGGTCCCGAAGCTTGATCACTGTGTTTGCCTTGCTCTGACCCTGGATAGTGACCCAGCGTTTCCAAGATATCTGGTCAGACACTTTGTAGATCCCGTCTGGGAAGTAGAGGATACGGAAGTTGTTTGGGTCCCCGCCATTGTACCTGTAAGTCTGGTCAATAGAACGTTGAATGGCGGCAGTGTCGTCAGTCACACCGTTCCCCTTCGCGCCAAAGTTCTTGACGTTGATAATACCCGCGTCGGAAGGATATTCGACTGACTCTGCGGAAGCGGTCGAGGGATACCAGACAATGACAAAAACCGCTATACAAAGCAGCACGACCGCGAGAACAGCATACAGAAAACGAGCCGCACGACTGCCGATTGTGGTTTTATCTCTACGTCCTAGACTGATTCCCATATAGGTAGTGTCTTAAATTCTGCTATTCGCTGCAAAATTGATAACCTGAACTCGCAGCGATTAATAAATTATGTTCAATTCGAGGTATGGTTGTCACCTCTTCAGCTGTGTTACAGAAGTTGGACCTTGACGCTCAACTACTGTTTTTCCCAGTCTAGCTTCTTGCCATCGCAAGCCAATCATAGCTGCCGTAAAGAGCATATAACCTGGTTCTTCCATTTGAGTAAAAATTAAACCAAAAAGACATACGGTTATTAAGATGAATTTAGAGAGGTTGTCCTGACAAAGATATCGCCAGACTAAATACCCAAGAAACAAATACGCGCCTAAACCCACTAACCCTAAATCACCCCAGATGCCAGCCCAACTATAAAGCGGGCAGAACATTGTTGATTCTAAAGCTAGCCAACTGTGGTAGTACTCATGTAACATAGCATCGCTGGCGGGATGTTGTGTCGCACCCAAGGGACCTAAGATTTTCCAATTTTCTTTAATTAGCCAGCCTCCTAGTCGTCCAACTGTATGACCTGGTCCAAGTCCAAACAACCAATTTAAAGGAGATTGATAAAAGGTGGGAATAATCCGAAAAGCGGCAAGCTTGATTCTCCAAGCCTCACCGTTAGGCCAGTCATAAGCACCTTTCTTATCCGCATAATTCTTAAAAGCACCAAGGAATTCTAAATTTTCTACGCCCCAGTAAAATGCTAACAGAACCACGGCTATAGCTGTCAAATACTTCAGGGCTTTACTAAGATCCTTAACGTTTATTAAAGCTAAGAGTACCCAACCTATTAGTATTGCCCCCAATACTTGCTTGGAGTCTGAAAGTATTTCCTGATAAAAAGCAAAGAATAACGTAGTCAAACGGAACCATAAAGGCGCGACTTTAGTGAACAGGAAGTAGTACCAACCGAAATATATAGAGACGGTGGTAGACACGTAGTTACCTGCTCCCGATACAAAGAAAACTCCTGCCATGCCATCTGTTCCATCTAACCCATTTGCATAAATTTTTCCTGAGTTTATTAGAGGATACTGAATAAAGGCTAAGATCATGTTGATAAAAGAAGACTTGATCAGCCAGCTTCTAAATTGTTCAATGCTTGCAGATGACATTGGAATACTTACAATTGCTAGCAACAGTATGAAAGACTCAGCAAGCATCATAAAATCAAAAATGACATTTACAAAGCCTGCTTGATTGAGCAACGCACTAGCCGTCATAACTCCAAATAAAAGCAGGAGCCCAGCTAGAAGTATCCGGACAATTGAGAGTTGCTGGCGGTCCTTAACTGGACTTGTAGCTAGTATAATACCAACAATAATAGGAACGATAAAAAAGTGTAGATGAATCAGAAATGAGGGAGCATGCGTTACCGAGCAAAGGATTCTAGCATAGAAAGCAGTAGAGACTGCAAAAAGTAGCAGCGTTGTGTTCTTGACCTGTCCTTTTCTTTTTTTTTGAACTAGTACCTGCTGGTTCATTATGTGTGACCAAAAAATCATTTTTTACTGTAGATTTTCTATTGGTTGGGTCAGGAACACCGCTCTACGTTGGCAGCTAGGGACAGGTACACACATATCATAAATGAGCCTCTATGTTTAAATCTAGATTGAGCTTTCTACTGATACCCCCAATCGTAGCTCTCCTGTACTTTGGGTGGCAAAGTTGGTTAGTGAGAACGCCACAGCCTTTGCCCCAGCAACCCGCTGTTGCTGGAAGTAACAGTCTTTTGCCTGGGGGTTATTATCAAGTGTCTATCCCACCTACAAAAGTGGATAAGTATTTATCAGCCGAATATCGACTTTGGATTCCCAATGGCGTGCAAACAATCCGTGGTCTAATCGTGAAACAACATGGATGTGGCGATCCGGCAGCAGCGACAGGATTGGAACATGCGAACGATCTTCAGTGGCAGGCATTGGCATCGAAGCATCATTTTGCCCTTCTCGGTACTAAGCTCCCTACTGGTAATCAGTCATGTGACTACTGGGCTTTGCTAGCCGGTGGTTCTGAAGGTGCTTTTCTCAAGGCACTTCGTGCTCTCGCGCACAACAGCCGTCATCCAGAATTGAACGATGCGCCTTGGGTATTATGGGGACACTCCGGTGGAGCTGATTGGGTGACACAGATGTTACAGAAGCACCCCGACCGTACCATTGCGGTAGTGGCAATGCGCTGTGGTGCGTTTACCTTTTCAGGTATCAATTCAGCGTTACTTGAAGCGCCAGTAATGTTTGCATTGGGAGAGAAAGAGCCCAATGCCGAAGAATGTCTTGAGCTACCCAAGAGAGTCTTTTCTCGCTACAGGAAAGCGGGTGCGCTTTGGGCGCTTGCTGTAGAAGCTAACACCGCTCATGAGTCTAGTGATACGAGGCTTCTAGCAATTCCCTATTTGGACGCAATTATGACTACGCGGCTTGCGGCACATGGTACTCATCTCCGTCCAATTGATGCCGTAAATGGCTGGCTAGGCAATACCGCTACACATGAAGTCGCCCCAGTTGCTCGGTACAAGGGAAATCCTCTAGCAGCAGCATGGTTCCCAAACGAGGAAACAGCACGTAAATGGCAGGAATATGTGACTACAGGCAAGATTTCCCCAACTCTGAAGCCCGCCGCGCCAACTAAGATATGTGCTACAAAAATTGGGGCAACCGAGGTCTTATTGACATGGAACTTCACCCCCGATCTCGAAAATGGGTTGCCGTCATTTCGCATTTATCGCAACGAATCACTACTCAAAACTTTCCAGGGACAGAGGCACAATTTTGGTGACGCGCCAGAACCTCCGAATGTCGCGCTGGAGTTTCGAGACAAAAACGCTATGCCCAATCCGATTTACACTGTGACAGCTTTCAATGTTCTGGGAGACAGTGCTTCCCAATCAACGTCGAGCTGTAAAGTTTCCCCTAATCACATGAGTTCTAAATAAAGCTGCAAATATTGATTTGCTATATCCGCTTTTTTAAAGCGGGAATCATCATAATTCTTATTGAAATTGGATCGATTTAAAGAGTGAATAATAGCATGCGCAAGATTTTCGACTGGTTCTCCTTGCAGGTCAAAATAAGTGCAGTTAGAGAGACCTATTTCCCTAAGTATACGAATGTCAGAACAAACTACCTTACAAGAAAGTGAAAGTGCCTCAGCAAGCGGCAAGCAAAATCCCTCTATTGAGGAAGGAATTACGAAAAGTTGACAATTGCGATATAGCCAACATAGTTCATCGTCGTTTACTGCCGAGATTAAGCGTATTTGTTCTTGCAAGCTTAGTACATAGATTTGATGATAGATATTTTCTGTTTCAGGTCCAGAGCTACCAACAATGACTAGCTTAGTTGCATTAGTTAATTGTTTCTGCTTTAAGAGTAAAGAATATGCCTGTATCAATAAAGCTAAGTTTTTATTCTTTCGGTGTTGAGCGACACATAATATAAAAGGAATGTTTTGAATACCATCATGATTGCTAGGTACCTTAATACAAATGTTGTTGAGATTCACGTAATTATATATCGCAGTTGTTTTCTTCTTTAAATGAATTTTGGGAAAGTAAAACTTGAGATATTCTAGTGTTGATTGAGAGACGCAGGAAAGACCATCACTATTGTCAATACACTTTTTTAAAAATAAGCGATTGAATAAGACTTGTTTAGTGCCAAAGTTTTCGGGGCATTGAAAAGGATATAGATCGTGAATCGTTGTAACTACAGAACATGGGTACTGCCATCGAAAGAAAGGTATTGGAAATGACATATGTACTATATTAGGCTGAAGACTGTTTACTAATTTGGGTAATCCAAATAAGAACCAGCTATTTCTTGAAAGCGAGCTATTTTTAATATTTATGTCAATTAGCCTAATTTTCTCTGATGAGAGCGTTAAAACCTTTTCAAAGTAGTATTTCTGCCATGCTCCTGTAACTAGAGTTACCTGGGTCACTTCTTCAATGTCAGCAAGACATTGAGCAAGGTTGGCAGCATGTCTACAGACACCAGTTGGTTGTAAAGGTCTATGTAGGACAGGAATTAAAACGTGCATAGTTAAAGCTCGACTAGTTTCCTGACTAAACTTGGTTTAGAAATTTTTTTAGGGCAAAGGTTTCATAAACTTGGGCTAGCTGTTTACCCTTAGCTTCCCAGCTGTAGTAGGCTCTAACTCGTTGCTGACCTGCCTTACCTATTCTCACTCGCAGGTCTTTATCCGCTGCAAGTTTGATCATCACCTTAGCTAAGGCACTTATTGTTTGCTCTGGATCGCAAGCCGGAACTTTGAAGCCTGTTTCTTGAGTAACCTGTTCTGCTGGTCCTCCTAGATCTAAACAAATGACGGGTCTTCCTGCTGCCATTGCCTCTAAGCATACCCACCCTCCTGAATCGTGTAGACTAGGATGCACGAGTATTGAACACTGTCCTAACTTAAGGAGGACTTCGTCGCGAGACAGATGTCCCCAGAACTTAACTTGGCAAGCAATACCTGAATCTAAGGCTAGAGCCTGAAGCCGATCCCACTCAGGTCCGTCACCCAAAATCCAGTACTCTGCATCACGTAGATTGGCCTGAGCAAAAGCACGTAAACTCAGATGGAAGCCCTTCCAGTGTAATAGGCGAGCAATGCTGATGAAGCGCAGGGGAGAGGTGTCTGGGGGTGAACACTGAGCCAATTGATCGAGTTCCTGTTGGGACAGGGCTGTCTCTGAAGATATCTGCACAAAATCCGCACCCATTTGGCGTACTCTTCTAGCCGTGTCCTCAGTAGTAGCGTAAGCGATCGCACTTCGTCGTGCAGTGAGATGAGTAAATGGATCTTGCTCTCCTAACCAACGAGCTAGGAAGCGCAGAGTTTCGTAAAGTTTGTTGCTGAAGCTGAAGCCGCGCCAAAAAGCTGAAGGAGTTGATTCCCCGCCTCCTACTGAACCCCAAATAAAAGGTATGGGTAGTAGAGACAAGAAACTGGGGCTGGAGTACTTGACAAAGGTGACATGGTGTACCAGATCGAAGCCGATTTGATGGTGGAGTTGCGATGCCACGAAATATGCCTGAATTTGCCAGAGATAATAGTGGATTTGCATAGCTCCAAACTGACCCCAGCGTAAACTATCTCTCCAAAAAGGCAGGGTGAAATAGACAAAGTTGAGATTGGGGGTGGGGTTGCGTGCCAATTCGGCTTCAATAGCATCGCGGCTTTCATCTGGTCGGGTTAGTACCCAGACATAGTGGTATTTAGCAACCTCTCGAGCAACATTCCAACCAACTCCACGCTCAGAGCCCTTACCGGGTTCACAAGAATATGCAGATATAAGAACTTTCATGGTTTAATTTATCCCTGGTTTTTGGACCTTTTGCTCTTTCAAAGTTTTCAGTAAAAACCATATTCTAAAGGAGAGGAAGTTTATAGCTATCATAGTTCAGTTTTAGAAAGATTATGCGCGCGAATAGCTTGAAAAAGTTAAAGATTGATAATTATTTGTTAGAAACCACAAATAATTTCTTAGTAATGTCAATTTTAATATGCTAGTAAATCTTTAATATGAGGTCTGAAGATTATTAATTTTAGAAAAAGTTCGCATTGAGTCACTATCTTTATCTGCTTCCATTGCTTGCCAAGGGTATCTTGCTAGACGATGCATCAACATGCCTTTCTTTGCATCAACATACCTTTCTTTACAAACTAGATGCATTACAGCAGCTTCTTGAAAAAGAATAACTCGAAAAACTTTCACTTACATCCTTATATGAATTCTTTGGCTATTTCTTTGATTTCATTCGAATAATCGCTAGAATATAAATGCCCAGAGCTAGCACTTGTACCTACTATGTTGAGCAGGGTAAACTGGCCTACCATATTAATATTTTCCTGTAGAAAGGTAACCATATGTTTCTTTATCAAGTCATCGTAGTATACATGCTCAAGAAAGTAATTCTGCCTCTCGTTAACTCTTTTGTATGATTTGAGCAGGTTTTTCTTAAAAAAATTTACATCTGCTTTAAAGAACTCTGTATACACTAGCTTCTCAAAATAGGCTACTTTTAGTTTATTGAGCTTCCTAAGAACAAAATTAGAATGTGGTTGACTAAAGAGATATCGATTAATGTTCCATTTAGTCAACAGCAATATCGAACTTAGTGACAATAGATTATCTTCTTCCTGATACTCTTTTAACCTAAAAAGATTGGGATATTTTGTATAGGTCGCATGAATTTGGGTAAAGTTTTCAACAAATAATCTTCCAGTGACTTTATAAAATCTCGTGCTTTTATTTAAGATTTTGCTATGGTTAATTGCATATTCAATTATTTCTCCTTCTCCCCAACCCTTACCATATTCTAGAGACATGGAGTTACCATTAAAAGTTAATATTTCGAGTTCTTTTCCTCGATTTGACGCTAGCTCTCTTATTTTGGAAAAATTGAATGCAGTATTACTGTTTTCACAAAAAATAATTTTGCCTATGTTACTAAACTTTATCCACGAAATTAGGGAACACAAGTA
>JAFAVL010000829.1 GCA_019242465.1 Chroococcidiopsidaceae cyanobacterium CP_BM_RX_35
ATGAGAGGGGCTGGCGTTAGGTTCTGTTTAGTCTGTGACTGCTAAGGCAACTGATCCTGACTCAATTGCTTATTGAAATCATCAACAGAAATAATTCAAGCTTCAAATTGGGCATTTGCCTGCCTCATCGGTATTGAGCGCATCGGATGCAGAACAAATGTCCGGCTACATTTTCCTAAGTTTAAGCTTGCATAATCTTGATTTATCGTTTTGATAAAAAAGGATATTTGCTTTTATTTATAGACAGCTTTATGTTGAAGTTAAGCCGGATGAAAACAAGAAATGAATTCGGACTGAATACAGGCAAGAGTGAGTCTCGAGCCAAATTCACGTCTTCTAGAGGCACGAAATGAATCCAAAAAAATTATTGTCCAACCGCATTGAAGCTGAAGAAAAAGCGATTGCTGATGCACACAAACTGAAATCAGAACTCGAAGCACTCCAGCCCGAACAGCAGAAATTGTCACTAGGTCAGCGCGTTGCCGATGCCATGGCTGCCAAAGTTGGTTCTTGGGCGTTTCTGATTGGACAAACCGCCGTGCTGACGGCGTGGATTGGTCTGAACATGGCACCTGGGGTGCGACACTGGGACGAGTCACCATTCATCTTACTGAATCTGGTGTTCTCCTTTGCCTCAGCCTACACTGCACCCGTCGTCTTGATGAGTCAGAATCGCCAGTCTGATATCGATCGAGAAAAAGCTGAATATGACCATCAAGTTAATCTCAGAGCTGGGCAAAATATCGAACTGCTGCATGGAAAATTGGATACCTTGCAGTCTCAACAGCTTAAAGAACTCACTCAAATAGTTAAAGAGCAGCAGGGCTCCCTCAATGAGATTAGAGCGAGTGTAGTGCCAGCATTCAACCAGCAGCAAGCTCTCAACGAGATTAAGGTGGGTGCATTGCCAACACTCAATCACCAGAATAATGGCAAGTTCCCCAATCAATTTTCAGTGTATGTACCCTCCAAGCTTAACCGACAGAGTGGGGACGATGGTCAAGTTGTTGAGTAACGCATTCGTCAATTCGAGTGAGCCCAGGACGGGTGTAATGAGCATGAGATTTTTCCGCATCGCTCTAGTTGTCTTATTAATTTTGGTCAATTTAGTAGTTGTCTCCCCTTCCTGGGCAGACAGATTGTCGAACTTAACTAGCAATCCTATCTGCTTTGAAGTTGGTCAAAAAGTCGTTTGGCTTTATAGGGCTCGTGCCGATTGTGGTGATGTCAAGAAAATTCCTGCTGAAGTGGTAAAATTAGGTCCTAAGCGAGTGCAGATCAAGGTGCAGAAAAGCAACAGCGAGTTTGTCAATCGTTGGGTGAATCGAGACAGACTGGAAGTGACAAAAGGTTGATAAATTGTCACTTTAGACTAATTTACTCGAGCGACGCGGAGATTTTAACCAGATTCTAGATCCTAATTGCTTTAAGTAGTTTACTCCTGAGCTAATTTGTGTTGGATGCCCCCACAGTTCTAAATCAAACCAACTTGACTCTTCAACGTCAGCGACTAAGATAGCACTATTAATGTTAACAGTTAAGCTATAATGAGAAACTAAGGCAGCGAGTATTGGAGAATGACGGTATTCTATGGGGATGGAAACCTGAATGTCAGTTCGCGTAGTTATTTCAGTTAACATCGGTAGTTTTTCTTCTAACTGTGAGTTTTTAATTGAGCTGCTACCTTGAACCAATTCACTTGACTCATAAACTGGAGAATTCGCTTGATTTTTTGGTACGCTGCTAGCGAAAATGCTTTTGAGCTTTAGTGGAAAAATTTCTAGGTTCAAACTTTGGAGATAGTTTAAGCCTTCTTCAACTTGGTGAGGAGTTCCTTGCAGCTCTAAGTCAAACCAGCCACCATCTCTGGTACTAGATACTAAGAGTGCAGCGGTAATATTAACAGTTATGTTGTAACGAGAAATCAATTGAGAAACAATCGGTTGTTGTTGATAACTTTTAGGAATCCGAAGGCGGATAGAGACGTGGGTTGAATTTGCACTCATCTGGTTTTAACTTAAGTTACCTAATTCATTTAATTCATGTTCCCTACCTTGTTCCATCTCCGACAACACAACGGAAACCAATGTGGCAGGTTGAAGTGTCTACCATCTCCGGATGCCGTGCTGCCGGACGATAGCGCAAGCAATAATTAGAGGCACAGAGAAATGAACCACCTTTGAGTACCTTTCTGGGTATTTGAATTTCCGGTGTGGCAGTGTCATAACTTTCCTGTTGCGTTCCGCCTCTGGGATTGACCGGAATACAACAGGACTTTGTTTTGTTTTCAGGGTGTCTATCTCGATACCAGTCCTCTGTCCATTCCCAGACATTGCCTGCCATGTCATACAATCCATAACCATTAGGTGCATAGGAACCAACGGGTTCAGGTGCGGGAAGACGAGACTTCGCGTTTTGCCAGGGAAACTCACCCTGCCATACATTTGCCATTAACCTGCCCTTTGGCGCAAATTTCTCTCCCCAAACGTAGGTTGCCCCCTCTAACCCTCCACGGGCTGCAAATTCCCACTGTGCCTCTGTTGGCAACGATTTACCTGCCCAAGCAGCATAGGTTGCAGCATCTTCGTAGGCAATATGGACAACTGGATCATTCTCGCGCCCTTTGATCGAACTACCCGGACCCTGAGGATGTCGCCAGTTGGCACCCGGCACATAACTCCACCAGCTACAAGTTCGCAAATCAACAGGTCGGTCGGGTGCCTGAAATACCAGTGATCCGGGTACTAACAATTCCAGCAATGCACCGGGGTAATTTTCTGGTTTGGGTGAACGTTCGGCAACAGTGACATAACCTGTCTCCTTAATAAAGCGTTGGAACTGTTTGTTGGTTACAGTGAATTGATCAATCCAAAAACCATCTACTGTGACGTTGTGTGCTGGAGCTTCCTCTGGGTAATGATGATCAGAACCCATTAGAAAACTACCCCCCTCAATCCAGACCATTCCTTTACCCGGTGGTTTCCTACGACGAGGAGCAGTTTGCTGATTAGGGTGATGTCTAACCTCATCGCTATTCATTTGCTTTGGGTTTGATATACGCTCTGGCATAGCTCACTGCTCCTCCTGTCATAAGTAGTAGCTTAAATGGTTGGGGCTGTCGGAACGCCTGGAGCCGCTGGAATGCCAAGTGCAGCAGACGGAGATGGAGGCGTTGGGGGAATCAGTTCAGGTGGGTAGGGAAGAACTCCTGATTCCCATTGGGCAAAGGTATCACGGAGCTGCGAAAGTATTTGTGGATTAGAACTTTGCAGGTCAGTGGTCTCCTCGGTATCGGTTGATAGGTCGAAGAGAAATTCGGTGTCTCCTATCTTCAGATACTTCCACTTTCCGCTTCTGGCTGCTTTCTGGGTTCCGCCCGCATAACGCCAAAATAGTGTGCGGTCGTAGGGCGATCGCTCGCCGGTAATGACTGGCAACAGGTTCTTCCCATCCAACGGAGAGCTGGGGTCGGGACTGGTGCGAGCTGCGGCTAGGATCGTCGCTGTAATGTCAAAAGTGACGATCGTTTGCTCACTTACCTTGTTACGGGGAACAACGCCGGGCCAGCGGATAATCGTCGGCACCCGAATTCCACCCTCATGTAGACTGCCTTTGCGACCCTGGAAGGGACCAATCAGGGAGTAACGCTCTCCCCCATTGTCGCTGGCAAAGATAACCAGGGTATTTTCCTCCTGACCGGAATCCCGCAAGGCTTGCAAGACGCGACCGATACCCTCATCCAGCCTCTTGAGGATGGCTGCGTAGGTTTCCTGCGAACCGCCTGCTGTGTAGGGATTGGTCGGGTAAAACGTCTGGCTGAGGGCTTCGTCCTCAGGACCTTCCCAGGGCCAGTGGGACGCATTGTATTGCAGGCTGAGGAAAAACGGTTTTTCGCGCGATCGGGTAATAAAGTCGATCGCCTGCTGAGTGTAGAGGTCAGTGGAGTAGCCCGCCAGATCTAGCGGGGTTGTTCCCTCAAAGAAGTCGAGGTTGCCATCGCCGTCTTTATGGGTGAAGTAATCAATGGCTCCGCTATAGTTGCCATGGTATTCGCCAAAACCGCTCACCAGTGGACCGTAGGTAGGAGGGTAGCCCGCGTGCCATTTGCCAACCAGAGCCGTTTCGTAGCCCTGTGCATCCAACAGGGAGGCGATCGTCGGTTGATCCGATGGCAATCCGACAGTCTGTCCAACCTCGGCAATGTTAGCCAGAGGTTCTCGCAAGCCCACGTCTGTTCGAGCAGAATAGCGCCCCGTGTAGAAGGCAACGCGGGTAGGGGTGCAAACCGTTTGATTTGCATAGGAATTGGGAAAGCGAGTGCCCTGACTGGCTAAACGGTCTATGTTGGGGGTTGGGTAGGCAGCTTGTCCATAATAGGGGCGACCATAAACGCTGATATCAGCCCAACCCAGGTCATCTGCCAGAATGAACAAGATGTTAGGTCGTCGTCGCTGAGCCGCACTTGCGGAAAGGAAGCTCGAACCTCCAGCGGCAAGCAAAGCACTTGCTGTTGCCGCACCAATAAATGCACGCCGATTCATACCTGATGACGCGACTTTTGTCATGGTTTTTACTCCCTGAATGTGTAGGTTGTCCAAAATAATAGGTGAAAGAAGCTGTAGAACCTCGCCAAAAGCTCAGCACAACCGAATCAAATAATCAGTTAGGAATTGAAATTTTTGACCTTCTCTGACTTCCTACTTTTCAAAAAAGACAGCTCAAAGAAGCACGTATTTTTCGAAAAATACGGTAAGTCGATAGACAATTGCTAGTATTTGCTACAACCTAGTATTGCATAAGTTGTCGAATTTCAAAATAAGTAGGACTGATTTCAAAATAAATAGTCTAAGCGAGGGTAGTCAGACACCCCCGGCAAAGTCGGTGGCTTAATGAGTGGGACCGCCTCAAAGGCGGGTGTCTTTGCCAAGGGTGCCTGTGTTGGTGCTAGAACTGACCGCTGTTGTCAGCTATCTCCTGCTCTCGAATATATTGACGCACTGCCTGCCTCTAGTTCAAAGCCGACAGTTGAGAATGCATAACCCCGCGCCCAAAAATTCTCGCCTGGGAAATTACGCTGTTTCTCTCTAAACTGCCGAGCAATGGCGATAGCGAAGCGCAGCCCGCTGTGCGGGATCGCACTCTTACCTTTTGAGTAGCCGATAACTGATGATACGGCGTGTTTAGGAGGAATCTCATCCCTCTTTTGTTACTCTGAGTAGAGTAAAATAGAAGAGGAAGTCTTGTAAGCTAAGCTAGGATTATGGTTGAACCTAGAGCCGCAGTATCAACCGTAGCTTTTGTTGATGAGTACTGCCAAACATATCGCCATCTCTTCGCCGAGGTGAGGAACTTTGAAGCTTTTAAGTTTCTGCACCTAGGAATGATTTCGCAAATCCCTCGGAAATCTTTACCAGCGATTGCTCGCGTAGTTGGCTTAGCAGATGGACAGGAACTGCACCATTTCTTGCGAGATACACCATGGGATGTCAAAGCATTTTGTCAGATGCGATTGTGGCTGATTAAAGTTGCTATTGGAGAGACACCGATTGTCTTGTGCATTGATGAAACAGGAGATGAGAAAAAGGGGACATCTACTGACTACGTGGCAAAACAATACATTGGAAATTTAGGGAAAACAGCGAATGGCATCGTTTCAGTGAATGCTTATGCAGTCGTCGAGAAGATTACCTATCCCTTAGTCTTCAAAGTCTTGAAACCTCGACAACGGCTCAAAGATGAAGATGATTATAAGACAAAGCCACAACTGGCGGTCGAGATAATCCGGGAACTGCAAAGCCTTGGATTTAACATCGAGCTAGTGCTGACAGATAGTATGTATGGTGAAAGTGGAGATGTAATTGGAGCATTATGTCAGCTCAAACTGCACTTCATTGTGGCAATTCGTAGTAACCATGGGGTATGGCTGCCCCCAGGGCAAAAAGTCCGTTATAACCGTTGGCGTGCTTACACTCAACCGCTATCTGGTCATCCAGCCGAACGACGCTATATTCGCGAAATCGTTTTTGGTCAGCGGGGAGCAATTCGCTATTACCAAATTACTAAGGGTAGTACTCAAAATCCTGAACGAGCAGACACCTGGTTTATCATGACCAATCTACCAGGCAATATCATCCTTAAAGTGGGAAATCTTTATAGCTAAGGAATTGGATTGAGTCCGGTTTCAAGCAGATAAAAAATGAACTCGGATGGGCAGACTTCCGATCAACAGATTATCAGAGTATTGAACGTTGGTGGGAAATTGGATTCAGTGCTTATTTAATGATTAGCTTGCACGCTCAAACTTGCAAACAAATAGGGACTGACAATCCGCTGTTTAACTCTAAGTTAATGACAGGCAGCTTAGATTTTAGTCAACATCCCCGGTGGGAAGAAGGAACTAATTGGAAGAGTGCCTTAAATAACTTAAGACTCATTATCCAACCCTACATCTTCTGGTGTTTAATTGAGCCTTGGTTGCGAGTTTTTCCTATTCCTGGTTTGAAACGCGGTTTCTTTAGACTTATATCAATGATGAATGGTTTTCGAGCTTCTCCTATCAAGTCTGCTATGGCAAGTTAGGCTTCTGTCTTGTTTTTTCTTTACCAAAGTAACAAAAGAGGGATGAAATGGTTGCCAAAGTCAAAGTGATTCAGCAGTATGGAGCGATTGAGGCGATCACCATTGGTGATTCTCTTACCGATTTTGTTCATGGCACTGCACGTACCTCTTGTGTTTGCCCGCGATCGTCTTGCCGAATACCTTGAGCAACATCAAACAGCCTATATTCCCTGGAATGATTTCTTTGATGTACGCGATCGACTGGCAAAGTTGTGGAACGGTAACCAGATTAGCGCCGAGAGCTGAGTGTGAACATGCCTCTTTCCGACCCACGCCCTGATCTGATTGCTGCTGCTCAGCACTTCTACACTCAAGGTTGGATGGTGGGAACGGCTGGAAATCTCTCGGCTCGGCTACCTGAGGGCAGCTTTTGGATTACTGCTCGTGGAAAATCGAAAGTAAATCTCAACCTAGAAGACTTTGTTCGGGTTCATCTTGATGGACGGATAGAATCCCCTTCTTACCTGAAACCTTCAGCCGAAACAGCAATTCACCAAGCTCTCTACACCAGGTTTTCCAACGCCAAAGCATGTTATCACGTTCACTCGGTGGCAGCCAATCTAGTTTCTCGATTTGTGGAAGCCGACACCCTACCATTACCCCGGTTGGAGATGCTGAAAGGACTCGGTGTATGGGAAGAAAATCCCCATTGCACGCTAGCCATTTTTGCCAACCATCTCGATGTGACTCGAATTGCCACAGATATTGACTAACGCTTTCAAGTTGACGAAGTCAACGCAGCTCTCGGAGGCTCCCTCCGGGAGAACGTTGACTTCCCACAGGTTCCGGCATAGCTGATCCGCAATCACGGATTAACGGTTTGGGCACCTTCTACAGAAGCGGCACGTAATTTTGTCGAACTGCTGGAGTACGTTTTTCGCTACATGGTTATTGCCCGTCAGATAAAAATAGAAGGTTAAACCCGATGTCTCAACCAACCGTTCGTGTGGTTGCCCGTTTACTTGCATTTCCTAATTAAGGTAGAAGCAGCCAAAGCCCTGCTGTTGGGATTAGTGGAACCGACTCGTCAAGAAACGGGATGTATTCAATACGAGCTGCTGCAAAATTAAGCAGACCCGACTGATTTTACCTTTGTCGAGGAGTGGGACTCTCATGAAGCTCTCTAGACGCACACCTGGCTTCAAACCATATTCAAGCTGCGATCACTCACATTCCAGAACTAATGGCAGAAGGTCCAGACATTCGCTGCTATACCTTGCTGGTTTAGGTTTGCTCCTATGACTGAATCAAGCTGTAAATTTTTCAGAATTTCTCACCACCCTTTTCTAAAAGAGTTTGTAAAGCAGGTGAAACAAGACTTCTAGAGAAATCCTCACAAGAACAGTCTGTCATTTTACCGACTTGTCCAGAACGCTAGTAATTCATAGTGGCAGCTCGCTTGGTTGGTCTGTAAGAATCTGTAATAATTTAGACTTGCTTTTTACAAGCAGTTATGTAATTATGACCCTAATCAAATTAATTACTGTTTTCCTACCGATTTACAGTAGTTTAAGCAGTGATTGATTTTTTTAATTAGCCAAACTGTCATTTCTGTTTGGAAATAAGTGGAAGTTCAACCTTTATTCTCTGGTTGAAAGTTACATCATGTTCTCAAACAAATCAACATTTAGGAGAGTGAAAATATGGTGCTAGATGCCTTTGCCAAGGTTGTCTCTCAAGCCGATGCACGGGGAGAATTCTTGAGCAATTCTCAGTTGGACGGCCTACTTGGCTTAGTCAGAGATGGTAATAAGCGTGTAGATGTTGTTAACCGCATTACTAGCAGTTCTTCTACAATCGTCGCCAGTGCCGCTCGCGATTTATTTGCTGAACAACCTCAGCTAATTGCGCCTGGTGGTAATGCCTACACTAACCGTCGTGCAGCTGCTTGTTTACGGGATCTAGAAATTATCCTGCGCTATGTTACCTATTCGGTTTTTACTGGTGATGCCAGTGTGTTGGAAGATAGAGCCCTCAATGGTCTGCGTGAAACCTATCAAGCTCTCGGTGTTCCTGGTAATTCGGTTGCTGTTGGTATTCAGAAGCTTAAGGAAGCCTCGATTGCTATTGTCAATGATCCTAATGGCATTACCAAAGGGGATTGCAGTTCTTTAACGGCAGAATTATCCAGCTATTTCGACCGCGCTGCTACTGCAGTTAGCTAATTATTCCGATTGGTCAGTAGTTAATTTGCCCAACTACTAAAGACCAATACTTGTTCAACCAAAATGTCAAAACAATAGTAGAGAGAGGCGTTAAAACAATGACGAAGACCCCATTAACTGAAGCAGTTGCATTCGCTGATGCCCAAGGACGTTTCCTCAGCAGCGCTGAGCTGCAAGTTGCTTTTGGGCGCTTCCGACAGGCATCAGTCACGCTAGAAGCTGTAAAAACACTGTCTAGTAAGGCTCAAGGTTTGGCTGAAGCTGCTGCAAATGCAGTGTACCAAAAGTTTCCCTACACCACGCAAACTCAGGGTCCTAACTATGCATCTGATACCCGGGGCAAGGCAAAGTGTGTACGTGATATCGGTTACTACTTGCGAATTATTACCTACGCTCTCGTAGTCGGCGGTACTGGTCCAATTGATGATTATCTTGTTGCTGGGTTGGATGAAATCAACAGAGCCTTTGAGCTATCTCCTAGCTGGTACATTGAAGCTCTGAAATACATCAAGACAAACCATGGTTTAACAGGTGATCCTGCTGTTGAAGCAAACTCCTACATTGACTATGTGATCAATGCTCTGACTTAGCATGTATCTTACAGTTTTGTACTCACAAAACACATTAGAAGTTTCACTTGCAAATGCGTCTAGCTGTTTGCGTAGCAAGTCTGAGGTTAAGAGATTTGTCAAATTATAGGCATCAAGCTGCAATAGGCTAAGATGCCTATTGCACAAGTTTTTCCTTCATTTTACTTTCTATGCAAACGGCTTTTCTTGAAAAAATTTATTAAGTGAAGGATCGAATGTATTCTCAATTAGGGAAAATGAAATGGCAGCAAGGCATATTGTATCTAAAGCCATTGCGTCAACCTCGATTTGATCCGTTCTACGACTTTCCAGACATTGTAGGAAACGCAGAGGTTGAATATATAAGTAACATGCTGAAAGTCGATGAAAATATCGAGCAATCTACAGGACAAAAACAGCGGTCTATAAAACTGTCTACTGGAATTGGCACGTACTTTAAGTTACTTAAAAAGGGTTGGCAAGTGGTCGGCACTGGTCTGCTCAAGGGTGGTTGATACGAAAAAGGTACAACTAGCTACTGCATCAATTGACAACAGAGGACTGTGTCAGGAATTTGGGGCTGTGAACAGGAAATAGAGCACCCCTGATCCGATGAGCATCACACAGAAGCTGAAGAGGAGCACCCACGAGCCGTTGGGTTCGTAAGTATCCTCATCAATGGCGCGACGAATACCAAAGTAATGTACGGTTGAGAGCAACACTGTCAGCAAACCTACCAAAGCAAAAAGTAAACCCAACTGCCAGGCCTGACCTGTCCGAGGCAGATGGGGTGGGAGCAAGTAGCGCAGTCGCACGATAACTACCCCAAAGCCCATCATCGCCACTGCAGTTCGCATCCATGCTAAGTAGGTGCGTTCATTCGCCAGATGGTCGCGCACCTGTAACGGATTCTGTTGCTTTTCCCTATTTGGTTCACTCAAAACATTCTTTCTAGGCTCCGTCTGCAACTCTCCTTCTCCTTTCTTCAGTCCGGTTTTCAATAACCAGAATATTTCTTAGTAGCATTGGGTTAAAGCCTTTTCTACTAACCAATGTGTTTTAATATCTGTTATAAAAGCCTCTCCTCGGCAAAATTGGCTGTCCCTGTGTTTGAGACTGGAGCTGTGACTTTGGCTGTGATTGTAATTGAGGCTTTATTTCAGGAGGGATATTGAATTCATCTGCAGATGGCTCTGAGTTTCTACTCGCAGCTAACTGACTAGCATTAGCTATCTTGATAGCAGGCGCATTTACAACTCGTGAATCTATAACTGCCTGCGACACCTTTGGGACAAACCAATTCGCTTCACCGGACTTTAAAACTTCATTTGGAGGAACATTGAATTCAACTGTGCTAGTGGCTAGATTAGCCTTAACAACTAATTTCGTTCCGTCAGCTATCTTAACAGCAACAGGTCCTCTCAGTTCTTGGCTTTGTCTATCAGAACTTATAGTTGTTGCTTTGGCATCACTTGGTAGATAAACTCCATCACAATCCCAGTTCTTTTTAGTTGTCTGACCATCAGCTAAAAAATACAGGGAATTCTTGTATGAGTAATCATCAGAATCTGGTTTTGGACCGTAGACAGCTAGTGTCTTTCTTGTCTCATTTTGACACTGACCCCAATTTAGTCCTGCTTCTAAAGTATATTTTTGAAACTCTAGCTCGTCAATTTTTTTCTGAACTTCTTCTGGTGTATAATTCTCTATCTGAACTTTAGAATCTTTTGTTTTTTGGAAAGTATTTAAAGCTTGTGTCACCTCTATGTAATCAGGATTTTTGGTAAATTTCGGCTTATCGGCAAATGAAGGCTGAGCAAACACCAGATTTACCAGAAATATCAAGAATATTAAAAGAGATTTAAACAGATTCAAAGCGGTTCTCCTTTTTGAAGATAAAATAAAACTGGGGTAGTCAATGCTTTTCAAAGACTATCTACCTTTATGGGTTTGGACAGTAATTACATCGCTATTGCTGTTAATTCTTAGTTGAGACGTACAAATACAATAAGTTTTAAAACTTTAAAAATCCTTTCAGCCAGAGCTGAATTTTAGTTCTCTAGCTATTCATCCAGTTCAAGACTTATTAGTGGGTACATTTGTTACTCGCGCTCCATTGGCAACACTGTTGCTAAGTGTTCTTCGGCTCTACTACATCAGAACTCTTACAGCAAGCCTTAGTAGAGACACAGGGCTATTAAATTTACTATAAATCGCTGGGATTTGCGTACTTTGAAAATGTTAGGTTAAAGCTAAGATATCTAAAACCCTCCAAAAGGCAGAACCTTAACGACTACTGACTTCTCCAAGTTATGCTTTTGGGTAGAGGTAATTCGGAAACACCCCCCAAAACGACCCAAACTTAGTCAGGGTCACTGTAAAAATATCCAATTGCGGTGAGCTGTCGCATAAATTGCCAATAGAATGGGCAGATCCCATGAGAAGCCAGCTTCATTCTTCCATATCTCCAGTGCTAGCCCCTCAAACACCTGAAAAGGTAAATAGACTCCGATCAATAGCATCAGCAGAGAACGCCAATGGGCAATGAACAGCTGCTTGAGAAAGCTATTCCAGATAATCTATAGCAAAAAGCAGAAGGATCAAGAAAATGTTAAGTGGTCTTCAACTTACTGCAGTGGGATTTGCCTCCTTAGCTGCGGGTGTAGTCAATGCCCTGGCAGGGGGTGGCAGCCTGATTACATTTCCGGTGCTTGTTGCTGTAGGAGTTCCATCTGTGTCAGCCAATGTGACCAATACAGTAGCGCTTTGTCCAGGCTACTTGGGAGCCACACTTGCACAATGGAACGAACTGAGGGGACAAAAAAGGCGGATGTGGCTCATGCTCCCAACAAGTATCTGCGGTGGACTCATTGGAGGCATCTTGTTACTAAACACCAGTCAACGGTTGTTCGATTTGTTAGTTCCCTTCCTGATTCTGCTAGCCTCAGGTTTACTGGCATTTCAGGAGCCTATGCGGGCTTGGCTAAATCGGAGTACCGCGCGGTCCAACCCCAGGCTAATGTCCGAGCAATGGGCGGTGCTGCCGATTGGCATCGCTGCCATCTATGGCGGCTATTTCGGTGCTGGGTTGAGCGTGATCGAACTAGCTGTGCTGGGTCTACTGCTGAACGACACGTTAACTCGGTTAAATGCGCTGAAGCAGTTTATCTCATTTGTCGTCAACGTTGCTGCGGCGCTCTTCTTCGTATTCACAGGCAAAGTGGTGTGGTCGGCGGCGCTATTAGTAGCTGTAGGGTCTCTAATCGGCGGGATATTAGGTGGACGACTGGCAGGACGCATCAAGCCATCTCTGTTGCGCCGGACGGTGGTTGTGCTCGGTATTGTGATAGCTGTAATTTACCTGGTGCACTTGTAGCAATGAGGCAATGCAGCAACGCTCAAACGGTCCCATGGGACTGCCACTCGCTAATAACTTTCATGATCGTCATGTTGGGTTCGATTTTGCCAAAGCTCACTTCCAGCCCTTCTGCACGCAAAAT
>JAFAVL010000848.1 GCA_019242465.1 Chroococcidiopsidaceae cyanobacterium CP_BM_RX_35
TAAAGGGAGTGGGGAGTAGGGATAGAGAAGGTTGGAAGCCCTGGCTTTTCCCCTACTTCCATCTGCTCCTCAAGGGGAGGGCTCGTGGCTTTTAATGTCGGTTTGTTGGGGTTAGGGACTGTAGGTACGGGAGTCGTTCAGCTATTGCTGGACCACAGTGGACGCCACCCTTTGTTACGAGAGCTGGCAATCCGTCAAGTGGGAGTGCGAGTGCTCAACAAAACCCGCGCTGTTTCCCTGCCACTGAAAGTTTTGACAACTGATTTAGAGGCAATTGTCTCTGACCCAGAAGTTGATATTGTGGTAGAGGTTTTGGGGGGAATCGAACCAGCGCGATCGCTCATCCTAAAAGCCATCAACCAAGGCAAGCACATTGTGACTGCCAACAAAGCTGTCATTGCTCTCCATGGTGATGAAATCTTTACTGCTGCCAACCATGCTGGAGTCTACGTCTTGCTGGAAGCTGCTGTAGGTGGCGGTATTCCAGTAATTCAACCCCTGAAGCAGTCTTTAAGCGTCAACCGCATCCAGGCTGTTACTGGTATCGTTAATGGAACCACTAACTTTATCCTTACAGCGATGCACGCCGCTGATAAGGCTTTTAACGATGTCCTAGCGGATGCTCAGCGACTGGGCTATGCTGAAGCAGATCCGACAGCTGATGTAGACGGTCTGGACGCAGCGGATAAGATTGCCATATTAGCGTCATTAGCCTTTGGCGGACGGATTAAATTGCAGGAAGTCTACTGTGAGGGGATTCGCCAAGTCAGCCAGGCAGATATTGCTTATGCCCGAAAGCTAGGGTTTGTGATTAAATTGTTAGCAATTGCCAAACGGGAACGAACATACCCAAGCAATCAACTACAGGTAAGAGTTCATCCCACTCTAGTGCCCCAGTCCCACCCCTTAGCTAGCGTTAATGGTGTCTACAATGCCATTCTCGTTGAGGGAGAACCGATTGGGCAGGTGATGTTCTTTGGTCCTGGTGCGGGCGCTGGTGCAACAGCTAGTGCAGTGGTTTCGGATATCTTAAACATTGTTGCTGATTTGAAAACAAGTCTAAATGACCAGACTCCGCTAACCAACATTACCGTCCATCCACTTCTAACCTGCTCTCACCAAGATTACTGTGCAATTGCCCCCATGACAGATCTTGTTACCCGATTTTACGCCCGCTTTCTCACTCAAGATCATCCTGGTGTCATTGGTAAGTTGGGCACCTGCTTTGGCAACCACGGTGTCAGCCTAGAATCCGTCGTACAGACTGGCATCCAAGGTGATTTAGCAGAGATTGTTGTCGTCACTCATGATGTGCGTGAGGGCAACTTCCGCTCCTCCCTAAAGGAAATTCGTACTCTAGAAGCAGTAAATAGCGTTCCCAGCTTGCTAAGGGTACTCTGAACAGAGCCGGGGGAGTCCCCCGGCTCTGTTCTATTCTGGGAGTCTTTGACTACCGACAACCTGTTGTTTATATGATTCAAACTCCTCAGCTAGCTCTTTTCGAGTGGATGCTTTTAGTAAATAGCGGCTGATAAACCAAACGGAGTAACCGATGCCAATCAACTGGAAGGTTGGTGAGAGCAGTGGAATATCATCTAGAGCATCTAGTACTGCTAAGACGACCTTGACTGCGATAATTGCAGCAACGATGAGAGCAATACTAGTTAGGGGCTGTCTATATTTGTTATAAAACTGGAAGATGTAATCAGGCAGTTGTGCCAGAAAAACAGATGCTTGTTCGCCGATCCGCTCCCATTGCTGATTAGATTGTGATGCAGGCGGTAGCTTTGCTATGGGTGCTTGATCTGATGGCATTATTGCCTCTGAGGAAGTGGTACTAGTGTATTCTGGTGGTTGTTGCATTTGGGATTCCATAGTTTCTGGCGTTGTTATTTTAAGAATGACAACCTTGGGACTGTTAACTTGGCGATACCCTGGCGCTTCAGCACCGCCGATCATTAAGAGAGAACGATTGCTGACTACTCTTCAACCATAATTAATCTCAAGTACTGGTTCATCGACTCCAAGATAGAGAGTAACAACTTACCGCTTACAATAGCCGATTCTACTGGATATTCTGGCTTTTGTTGCTGCTTACTCTTAATTAACGCCTTGCTATTGATATTTCATTAACGCAACGCGTGGTTCAATCTACAGCAGAATCAGGATGAGGGCGACTATTGACTCTAAATAGGGCAATTTAGCCACCAGCAGCAAATGTTGCCATGATGACAACTGAGAGTAAAATCCCAGGGACAAGCAGTAGTATTAGCATCAAAAGGTCGTGTGGAGTCATTATTGTCACCGTTCTATTGTCCTAGTTTCAACTTTAAGCTAAGCACTACCAATATTCAATCGGGTTGGGGAACCGAGAGATACTGAGTTAACACTAGCTACCTTTAGCTAGCTGGAATACTCAAACCTTTGAGAGGATATGCCATCTCTACCTCTGTCAGTCCTCGGCACTGAAGTAGGACACCAAAGCCGCCTAGTCCTAACGGATTCATCAACTGATGCAGTGCTTCACGCCGTCGCAGTAACAACGCAAGATCTTGTTTTGAACTTGCTGTATTACTAGTAGAGAGTGCAACGAGGCGTTCGCCCAATCCCAATGCCATCAAAAACAGTCCTTGCTGTGTAAAACCAATTTTATGTAACCTGCACAATTCACCCCATAGCTCCAAGGCAGTGAAGTCTATATGAGCGGTGATATCTTGCCGCCCAATATTTATGTAGGGGTTGTCATGACGCTGATGGCGGTGGTAGCACTGTAGTGTTCCATGTATCCTAGCAGGGCTGTAGTAACGAGTAGACGGATAGCCGTAATCAATAGTTAACAGATATCCGCGCTGTAGCCGCTCAGCGATCGCTCTTTGCCCGTCTAATGCAGCCAAGTTGACCTCACTGCGGTAGCCAGATGGGTAGGCACTAGAGGATAATTCTATTCCAATCAAATCAAAATACTCTGACAGTCGTTGGGTAGACAGTTCGCCTATAACCTCAACTAAACCCGTCGTGACATATATTTCTCGCAGCTGTCCCCCCTCAACAATAATCTGATGCACTGGCAGCGCATCCACCAGCTCATTAGAAAAACAGCAACCAACAATCGAGTCAATTGGGATCTCCTCCAGAGTCTTCCACCTCACAGGCAAGAAAACTGTCTCTTGCTCCCCCTGCTCCCCCTGCTCTCTTCTCCCCAGCCGCCGCCGCTGTTCACGCCTCAAAGTATCTGACCGTTCTACAATGATGTAGTCTAGCGCTGCGTAGAAATCTGGATGGTAACGGTACAAATACCCTAAGATGTCAGTTGCTAAGAGTCCTTGACCAGCCCCTAGTTCTAATAATGTAAAGGGCATTGGTCGCTTTAGAATCTCCCACATTTGGAGAAATTGCTCTGCTAGCAGTTCGCCAAAGTCAGTCCCCAGGTGAGGGGAGGTAAAAAAGTCCCCTTGCGGTCCAATAGCGATAGCCCTGCTAGTGTAGTAACCGTGCTTAGGCTCATACAGTACCAGGTCCATATATTCGGCAAAGGTGAGGCGCTGATTAGGACTCTCGGCAATACGACGAGAGAGCACCTCACACAGTGCCGGATTAGAGTCATCTGCAAAAGAGTGATTAGCGATCAACCGAACCCATGATGATGTCAATACTACCTAGGATAGTTACAATATCAGCAACTTT
>JAFAVL010000010.1 GCA_019242465.1 Chroococcidiopsidaceae cyanobacterium CP_BM_RX_35
TACTTGTGGCGTAGCGTTACTAGCTGCTTTTATATTCGACTCTAAACGTTTGAGTTCATTTCAATTCGGCTGGCTTGACCTGCCAGTGTTTGTCCTATGTATATGTCCTTTCATATCTTCAATGAGTAACGCTCTAGGTCCGTATGATGGGCTGTCAGCTGTCGTTACGCAGACTTTAGTTTGGGGAGTGCCTTATTACCTTGGTCGGGTATATCTTTGTAACTTAGATGGGTTGCGTAGATTAGCAATTGGCATTGTGATTGGTGGCTTACTCTACGTGCCTTTATGTGTAATTGAGAGACGCCTCACTATGTCATTGAGTTTAAAACTATATGGGATTAATTCTCCTCATTTTGTTAGCGAAATCAATCGTTATGGTGGATTTAGACCAGAAGTTTTTATGGAGTCTGGTCTGATGGTTGGTTTGTGGATAGGGGCAGCAGCACTGTGTGCTTTTTGGCTGTGGCAATCAGGCGCTCTCAAACAAATTTGGGGCATTCCACTTATGTGGGTGGCAATAATATTATTTTTAACTAGTGGGTATATAAAAGCCTCTGGAGCGTTTATGATTTTGCTCCTGGGGCTGGTTATCTTATTTGTTGCCAAATGGTTGAAAAAAGCTTTCATAGTGTTGATTTTGATAGCGGGTATCGTTTTGTACCTTTACGATGGAACATCTGGTAGCTTTCAGGGCGATCAAGTCATCAATGCTGTATCTACATACATGGATAAAGATCGGGCAGCATCATTAGACTTCAGATTTGAAAACGAAGTGCAGCTTTCGGCAAAGGCACGGCAGAAACTCATTTTTGGTTGGGGTGGATGGGGGCGAAGCCGTATACATAAAATTGAGTATGGACAAGATCAAGATACCGCAGTCACTGATAGTTTATGGATTATTATATTTGGGACCACGGGTATTCTTGGCATAACTAGCTGGACAGCATCTCTATTGCTTCCAGTCATCAATTTTGTGCAACGATATCCAGCCAGTCTATGGCTCAAACCCAAACTAGCACCTGCGGTTGCCATCGCTTTCCTCTTGGTTGGATACATGTTAGACTCCCTCGTCAATGCCATGATTAACCCAGTGTATATGTTGGGGTGTGGTGGTTTAGTAGGGCTCCTGCTTGGACAGGAAAAAACTAGGGGGGTAAGATCGATGCGCTTATCTGCTACTGAGCGCTAATCTGTTCAACAATCGCATCAACAAGACAATTGACGGTTAAATTCGGATGCAATCAAGAAAGATAAATCAATGATGAATTCTATAAATTTGTTTGAACTTGTGACTAGATACGTGACAAAACAACTTAAAGTTTGATATCTTCCTGTATGGGAAGAGACCATAAATTCTCATCCTTAACATAACAGTTAGGTAAACACAAAAGTTTACAGGCAAGGTTTTCCAGGTTCTCTTTATCCTGCATCATGTTTGTCAATCAGCCTACTTGGAGAATAATATGCATTCAACCTTGATGTTTCGTCTTGACCGAGCTTATTTAATAGATTTGGCGACTAAGTATCGTGAAGCCTATGCTCAAGCTGAACCATTTCCACATGTTGTTATCGATAATTTTTTGCCTGAGTCTATATTAGATGATGTGCTACAGGAGTTCCCAAAGGTCAACTCCGTTGATTGGAAAAAGTTTGATAACAGCGCGGAAAAGAAACTTGCTTTTGAGCGAGATCACCAAGTTGGAGACAATACACGTCTGCTGCTTTATCTGTTGAACTCTTCAACTTTCATGGATTTCCTAGAAAACCTGACAGGTATTAGCGGTCTTGTACCTGATCCTCACTTCGTTGGAGGTGGTCTGCATCAAATAGAAAGAGGGGGATACCTAAAGATACATGCAGATTTTAATCGACATTCTAGACTAAACCTCGACCGCCGACTTAACCTTTTACTATACCTCAACAAAAATTGGCAAGAAGAATATGGAGGTCATTTAGAACTGTGGAATAAGGATATGACTGAATGCGAGGCAAAAGTGCTGCCAGTTTTCAACCGTTGTGTCGTTTTTAATACGGACGACTACTCTTACCATGGTCATCCTCAGCCTTTAACTTGTCCTACGGGGCAAACGCGGAAGTCTTTAGCCCTTTACTATTACACTAACGGACGACCAGATAGCGAGGCTTCTGACAGTCATTCAACTTTGTTTCGGGCTCGCCCAGAAGGTGATTCGGGTATAGAAAATTCAGGTATCGAGTTGAAAAATATTTTACGTAAGTTAGTTCCTCCAATTTTAGTCGATGCAAGGAACTACTTGAGAAATAGGAATTAACATAGAATTTAATCCCATGTCTGATTCAACTCAGCTAAACAGCTTGACCCGTTTGATTGTCATCATCCTGAACTACCGAACGCCTAGCTTGACAGTTGACTGCTTGCGTTCGTTGGTGGGCGAAGTGCAGTCGTTGCGAGGCACCCGTGTTGTGATTTCTGATAACGCTTCTGGCGATGGCTCAGTTGAACAAATTCAAGCCGCAATTGCAACTGAGGGTTGGGGTGAGTGGGCATCGCTCACGCCATTAGCAACAAATGGTGGCTATGCCTTCGGCAACAACGCTGTCATCCGCACGGCGCTACAGTCAACCGAGCCACCGCCCTATTTTCTGTTGCTCAACCCAGATACAATTGTTCGCCCAGGGGCTCTAAAAATACTCTTTGATTTTATGGAGCAACACCCAGATGTGGGGATTGCTGGTAGCCGTTTGGAAGATCCTGATGGCACACCACAGCAGTCAGCTTTTCGCTTTCATAACGTCTTGAGTGAGTTTGATTTTGGCTTGCGTATGGGAGTGGTTTCTAAATTGCTGTCGAGGTGGGCAGTTGTGCCTCCCCTTTGTGCCGAAATTTGTCAAGCTGATTGGGTGGCTGGAGCTAGTATGATTGTCCGGCGCGAAGTTTTTGAGTCTGTGGGCTTACTAGATGAAAAATACTTTTTGTATTTTGAAGAAGTAGATTTTTGTCTGCGGGCAAGAAAGTTAGGTTGGTCGTGCTACTATGTGCCCCAGAGCCGAGTCGTGCATCTAGTGGGGCAAAGTTCAGGGGTGACGGATACAAAGTTGCCACCTCGACGCATACCTGGATACTGGTTTGATTCTAGGCGACGATACTTTCTCAAGCACTATGGCTGGTCATATGCTGCCTTAGCTGATACGGCTTGGATGGTTGGTTTTATTTTGTGGAGATGGCGGCGGGTTATTCAACGCAAGCCAGATCAAGATCCACCAAAGCTGCTGACTGATTTCCTGTTAAATAGCGTGTTTCTTAAAGGAGGTCAAGTGTGAGTACTCCAGAATCTCCTTTAGGGCTTTGGCAACAGATTAAAGAAGACTGGGAAGCCCATGGGCGGGATTGGACAAAGCCTGGGTTTCGGGCAGTGGCTGTGCAGCGTTTTGGCGTCTGGAGAATGACGATCCAACTTAAGCTTTTACGGGCTCCTTTCAGTATTCTCTACCGGGCTCTATATCGCAAGGTGCGAAACGGATATGGGATTGATTTGCCCTATACAGTTAAGCTAGGTCGCCGTGTGGTTATTGAACACCACGGATCAATTATCATTCATGGATATTGTTTTATTGGAGACGATAGTATTATTCGTCAAGGGGTAACTCTAGGAAATCGTTACTTGGAGCGTCCATTCGAAGCACCGAAGTTAGGCGATCGCGTCAATGTTGGTGCTGGAGCGAAAATCCTTGGTAACGTCTCCATTGGAGATGATGTAAATATTGGTGCCAATGCTGTGGTGCTATCAGATATTCCTTCTGGCAAGACAGCAGTTGGTATACCTGCTAAAATTATTAACTCCAAATCTGGAGATAATGCTTGAATTCGCTTCCTTAAACTTAACTTTTGGAGCTAAGTATAGGCATTACCTTAAGCTGTCCTTTCAATTCTCCCCATTGCCGTAAGCTGCGCACAATTACATGTTTTAAAAGATTACGTTTTGAAAAAACTGAAAGAAGAGGGTGGTATTGTATAACACTCTTCCACTCAGCGAGAAGGCTAGGATCGGGATTCTTAGAATCAGCCGCTGCGCTTTCAGCGGTTCTCCTAGCCTCATAAGCTTTTTGCGCAAGCAAATTTGTCAGATTTATTGGAGGTTGAAGGTTGTTGGCGGCTGTGCGCAAAGGAGTATACACCGGATGAAATGTGAGATCGTGGATGAAAATAAGCAAATCTAACATCCAAGCCCGATAATAACGCTTAGCACGACTGACAACAGTTGTTGCTTTATCATGCACGCGAAACTTTGCTAAAGTTTCTGGAATGTAAATGATTCCTGTGTGGACTGCGACTCTTGTCCAGAACTCAATGTCACAGTACATGATGAGATAAGGGTTGAAGTATCCAAATCGACGAAAGACGCTTCGATGCAGCATTACAGATGTAGGTTCGCCGACAAAATTGATGATGTATGATGATTGGTCAAGAATAGCCTGACAATAATCACTTGCGGAGATCTCTGTTAAATTGGGGAACACTTTACTCATCGATGCATTCTCAGCAAAATCTCTGTACTCTTGCCGAGTATCTTCAGGTATGCCAGGTTCAAACATAAAAATACGACGGCAACAAATTATGGCACTCTCAGGTTTGCTGGCGGCAAGCATCTGCTCCAAGCATGTAGGCTCAATCAAATCATCCTGAAAGACAAATTTAATCCACTCACCTTGAGCCAGTTCAACACATCGGTTCCAGTTACCTACCAACCCAAGGTTATGCTTGTTTTGGTCCACACGGATACGAAAATCCTGTGTAGCATACTCCTGTGCAATACTGAGTGTCTCGTCTGATGAGTGATCGTCAACTACAATTAACTCGAAATTAGTGAACGTCTGTGCAAGTACACTGTCAAGACATTCTCTGAGATACTTCGCACCATTATAGGTAGGGACACAAACGCTAACAAGAGGCTTCATGACGAAAGTATCCGCACTATAATTTACTTATAACCGCTCTTCTGGTTGCTTCAAGGTAAGCACGTCCCCACTTGTGGCAAGGTTCTAAATGATTACCCTCTGCCCACTCATTCCAAGCATTAATGAATATAAAATTCTGCTTTCCAGTTTTTTGTGTCAATTCCAAAACAGCCTCTAACCACTTTTCATAAAGTTCTGGAGTTGCACCCGTCGAAAGTGTTGCCCCATTTTTACGGCGGGCCGTATTATCCCACGAAACCACTACACCAGGAAAAAGTTTATAGTGCGGATTACTCCTTCGAAGCATTTTTTCTATCGTTGAAGAATAGTCCCAAACTTGATAATATTCAGAATCATCTACTTTTGTTCTACTTAACTTATTAGCTAAACGCTGAATTATCCCTTGACGCTGTATTCTATATATTTTAAATTCTGTATTATTCCAGTCTGGCTGAAACTCTACAGCAGCATCAAATCCAATTTCAGTTGGATCGCCACGGTCATCACTTAAGCTTTCTACTCTGCATAAATAAATTTCTCCAACGCCCATCCTTCTAGCTTCATCTCGCCAAATAGATGTTGTTTTACGAGGATCAGGTATGTTCGAGGCTCTATAGACAAGAAAAAGCGGTTTATCCTCGATCCGGATATACCTTTCATCTTGGAATGCTTTAGCTAGCCATTGCA
>JAFAVL010000164.1 GCA_019242465.1 Chroococcidiopsidaceae cyanobacterium CP_BM_RX_35
CAAATCTACTCCGCAATCGTCCAGTTCTCGACCGGGCAATTGTGATTAGCGCTGGCGTCATCGCCAATTTAATTTTCGCTTACTTCTTGCTGGTAACCCAGGCTGGGATTGTGGGCATCCCGCAATTGAACTCCCAACCGGGGGTGATAGTAGCTAGCGTGTTCACAGAGGAGAATGCAGCGAAGGCTGACATTAAACCAGAAGACCTCGCTTTAGCAGCAGCTAGGGCTGGCATTAAGCCGAGAGATGTTGTCTTGGCAGCAGAGGGCAAAAAACTGGGGGATGCCCAGGAGGCGCTTGACTCTCTGACGCAGGTAATTCAACATCACCCCAACCAGCCACTAACGCTTTTGATTCAACGAGGAGATGAAAAACCATTCAATCTTACCGTCACACCAGAGCAGACACGCGATGGCAATGGTCGTATCGGCGTCAGGCTAGCTCCTAATGGCAAACTGGTACGCCACCATGCTGCTAATGTGGTAGAAGCCTTTCGTCAAGGAGCCGTCGAATTTCAGCGGATTGCAATTCTCACGGTTCAGGGCTTCGGACAACTCCTTAGCAACTTCAACCAAACAGCCAATCAAGTAGCTGGTCCTGTAAAGATTGTGGAGATTGGTGCTAGCATAGCCCATTCAGATGCAGGCAGTCTGTTTCAGTTTGCGGCTTTGATTAGCATTAACCTTGCCATGATCAATATTTTGCCCTTGCCAGCTTTGGATGGCGGTCAGTTAGCCTTCCTATTAATTGAAGGATTGCGGGGAAAACCGTTGCCCGCCCATATTCAAGATGGTGTTATGCAAACCGGACTGATGTTATTGCTGGGTTTGGGAATCTTCCTAATTGTGCGGGACACTGCTAATTTGCCGTGGATTCAGCAGCTATTCTAATCAGTTTCCCTTGGGTTTCAGCAAGCAAAACGCTCTTGCAGTAGAAATTTCCATGAGTATTACTACTCGTAAGTGGTCAGCAAAAAAACAGCGTGCCCTGGAGATTCTGATTCGTTTGAAGCGTCTCTATGCAGACGCCACCTGTACGCTAAACTACACAACGCCAGTGCAGCTATTGGTAGCAACTATACTCTCAGCTCAGTGTACAGATGAACGAGTGAATCAAGTAACGCCAGAGCTATTTTTGCGGTTTCCTGATGCAGCTGCCCTAGCGGAGGTAGATTTGGCTGAGTTAGAGGCTCTGGTGCGTTCTACAGGGTTTTATCGCAATAAGGCAAAGAATATTCAAGCTGCCTGCCGCCAAATAGTAGATAAGTTTGGCGGTCAAGTGCCAAAGGTGATGGAACATCTGCTGCAATTGCCAGGAGTGGCACGAAAGACAGCGAATGTTGTTCTTGCCCATGCTTATGGCATTAACGCTGGGGTGACAGTAGATACCCATGTCAAGCGCCTCAGTCAACGCTTAGGACTGACTAAAGCCACCGATCCAATTCAGATCGAGCGCGACTTAATGCGGTTATTGCCGCAGGAAGAGTGGGAAAATTGGTCAATTCGGCTCATTTACCACGGTCGAGCCATCTGTAAGGCTCGCAATCCTGCTTGCTACACTTGTGTACTCTCTGACCTCTGCCCCTCAGCTAATCTGCCAGATGAAGAGGATAAGGGGGCTTTTCCCCTCAATCGGGTTAATATGGAGAATGGTGTCATTAATACAAAGCAATAGGATTTATGGCTAAAAAGAGCATGATTGAGCGCGAGAAAAAGCGCGAGAAGATAGTGGCAAAGTATGCTGATAAGCGGCAAGGGTTAATCGAACAGTTTGAGAACGTAACCTCCCAGCGGGACAAGTTGGAGATACATCGGCAAATCCAGCAGCTACCTCGCAGTAGCAGTCGCACTCGTCTAAGAAACCGCTGCTGGGTTACTGGTC
Organism: Chroococcidiopsidaceae cyanobacterium CP_BM_RX_35; assembly: GCA_019242465.1. Next base: position 1,882 of record JAFAVL010000164.1, read on the forward strand.
GTTCTAGAGGCTACTACCGCGACTTTGGTCTTTCTCGTCATGTGTTCCGAGAATGGGCACATGACGGTCTTTTGCCTGGTGTTGTTAAGTCTAGTTGGTAGTCAACGGTACACCGCCGTGCAACGACGGTGCCTGCAAATGACCCCTTCCGCGGTCATTGCCCACAGCAGCGGTCAATCCCTAGGCTGTCTAACAGGAGATCGCTAACAGCGTTAGCGATCGCAAACTCTCCATAAAAACTTTGGGAAAAATCAAACGCCTGCATTTCTGTCACAATGGCAATGACAAGAGAGCCAAGGTCGTCTTCCCCTTCCATACGTTGCCGCACAAAAATCTGAGCTGCTCGCAGGGCTATTTGTCGATTCACTGGTTCGGGAAGAAATTCTTGGTCAAGCCATCTTTGCAAAGTTTCTTGCAACCATTCGCCCTCTTGTTCCGGGTTTTGTGCAGGGGGTAAGGTGACGGGTAAAATTGGTTCAAACATCTCATAGCTCAGCTACTACAGACGCAATTTGTCTAATATGGAATTTAACATTCCTGCCATCATCCAGGGGTACGCTCAGGGTTATTTTCTGATGGCTAATGAGAACGAGAAATTGGGGTGGTACTCTAGCCGTGAACGAGCCCTGATTCCCCTAGATGCAAGATTTCGCTACCCTAAGTCACTACAGCGCGTCCTCAACTCCGAGCGGTTCACTGTGGCAATCAACCGAGACTTCAAGGCTGTAGTTGCTGGGTGTGCTGACCGAGATACGACTTGGATTTCACCAGAATTAAAAGAACTTTACTGGACGCTTTATCAAACTGGCTGGGCTTATAGCTTCGAAACTTGGTCTGGCTCACAGTTGGCGGGGGGAATTTTAGGGATTGCAATCGGGGGAGCCTTCATTGGGGAATCGATGTTCTATCGTATTAGCGAAGGCTCGAAAGTAGCGATGGTGAAGTTGGTAGAACGGCTGCGCTCGCGTCAGTTTGCTTTCTTTGATGCCCAAATGATGAACCCCCATCTCGAACGCTTTGGAGCCTATGTGGTTAGCGCTCGACAGTATCAAAACTTGCTGCAGCATGCTTTACAATGCCGCTGTTCGCTGATGTAATTTTCAGTGTTTAGCATAAAATCTTACAATTTGCTGTGATTTGTATCAAAGCTAGACTGTGGTGCTGATCCACTTTAACGAATATATCTTCGTGATATTATCATCCCAATTTGCCATAGTAAAATCTGTAAAAAATGACACCTGACTAGCTTTTTTCAAATCTGTTTACCTCATTAGTCATTCACCTTGCTAACTAGAAAGGATGTCCAATAATTCTAAATTACCCTTGAGCAATAATTCAGAAGTTCAAACAGCTTTCTCCTTAAAACGCATCTTGTTGGTTGAGAATGACGACAATAATCGGCAATTGCTGTCTGAGTTGCTCAGTTATCACGGTTACTCCATTCTCGCTCTTGCTAGTAGTTCTGGTTTCTTCAAGGCAGTATCAAGCTTCCAACCGCACCTGATCTTACTCGACCTGAAGTTAGATGAAAATAATGGTTACACTTTACTCGAAGAAATCCGACGCAGCGACGAGTATCAGGACATTCCAGTTATTGTTATTTCAGCATATGCTTTCAAAGCTCAGATTCAACGGGCGTATGACTTGGGAGTCAGCCGTTACATAATCAAGCCCATGAATATTAGCGATTTAACCCAAGCGATTCAAGACCAGTTGCACAAACCATAGACGTAGTTGGCTCAGAAGCTTCAGTACTTACATAACTCAGGGTAAGTGATAAAGGCAAGGCTGTTATAAGTGTATCCTGAAGTAAAGCAGGTTTTACTTACCAGATAGTTTGTGCCGGATATCCTGCTTTTCAAATAAATATATTACTCTAATTGAAGTGAAAAGAGCTTTAACGCAACTTTAGGAGAAAGTCTAGAGTGAAAACCCTGTTTCTTAGCCCTCCTTCCTTCGATGGGTTTGACGGAGGTGCAGGTTCTAGATACCAAGCTAGGCGGGAAATTACCTCCTTTTGGTACCCCACATGGCTAGCCCAGCCAGCAGCTCTTGTGCCGGATAGCAAGCTGGTGGATGCCCCACCCCATGGACAGACGGTAGAAGACGTACTTAAGATCGCCAAAGACTATGAATTGGTGATTGTACACACTAGCACTCCATCTCTAGCTAATGATGCAAAGTGTGCTGAGGCACTTAAAGCCCAGAATCCGGATGTGAAGGTTGGTTTTATTGGAGCGCATGTCGCTGTCATGCCAGAACAGACACTACGTGAACACCCAGTCATTGACTTCGTGTGTCGGCATGAGTTCGACTATACATGCAAAGAGTTGGCAGCAGATCACCCCTGGGATCAGATTAAAGGTTTGAGCTATCGCGATCGATATGGTGAATTGCAGCATAACCCAGACCGGGAATTAATCCACGATTGGGATGCTATGCCTAGTGTCTTGCCAGTCTATGCTCGCGACTTAGACATTACAAAATATTTCATCGGGTACCTGCTTCATCCCTACGTCTCATTTTATACTGGACGCGGTTGCCCAGCCAAATGTACTTTCTGTCTGTGGCCTCAGACCATTGGTGGTCATATGTATCGTACTAAAAGCCCAGAGGCTGTCGGACGGGAGATAGCAGAAGCTAAAGCTATCTTCGGCGATAAGGTGCGCGAATACATGTTTGATGATGACACCTTTACGATTGACCGTCAGCGAGCGATCGCGATTAGCGAACACATGAAGCGGCTCAAGCTCACCTGGAGCTGCAATGCCCGTGCTAACTTAGATTACGACACACTCAAGCAACTGCGTGACAATGGCTTGCGATTGCTGCTAGTTGGTTTTGAGTCCGGCAACCAGGAAATTCTGAACCGGATTAAAAAAGGCATTAAGTTGGAGGGGGCGAGGGAATTTATGAAGAACTGCCGCAAACTGGGCATTACCGTCCACGGCACCTTCATTATTGGTCTACCAATTGAAACTCGCGAAACGGTCGAAGAGACAATCCGCTTTGCTTGTGAAATTAATCCACACACCATTCAGGTTTCGATTGCTGCACCCTACCCTGGCACAGAACTTTACGAACAAGCCAAAGCTAACAACTGGTTTGCTGACAATGCGCTCGTCGCCAATTCTGGCATTCAAACTTCGACATTGCGATATCCAGACCTTACCAGTGTGGAAATAGAGGATGCTGTTGAGCAGATGTACCGCCAGTTTTACTTCCGCCCAAAAGCTATCTTCCCAATTCTGCTTGAGATGCTCACCGACCGACAGATGCTAGTACGTCGCCTCCGTGAAGGTGGAGAATTTTTCTCTTACCTGAAAGAACGGCGTACTCAGCAAGCTGCCGCTCATGTAGGGGTAGGGCAGTTGGCACAATAGGCAAAAACCAAAATCTCCCACCTGCAGCTTTACGGTTGGTGGGAGTATCTCACGTTGAAGGTAAAGAATGACGCGGAAATTCTAGTGGCTAAGATAAAGAAGAAATATTGGTCCATCTCGTTCTACCAATGACTGCAACCCTCCGGCAATTTCCCCGTCTCAATGCCCCTACGCTGCAACACCTGCCAAATGGTCTGATGATAGTCGCAGAGCAGTTGCCAGTTGAAGCCGTTAACCTTAGCCTATGGATTGCAATTGGCTCAGCTATTGAATCGGACGCTATTAACGGCATGGCTCACTTCCTAGAACACATGATCTTTAAGGGAACTGAAGAGCTTCCTAGCGGCGAGTTTGAGCGACGGATTGAGGAACGGGGAGCGGTCACTAATGCTGCCACTAGCCAGGACTACACTCACTACTACATCACAACTGCTCCTCAAGATTTTGCCGAGCTGGCACCACTGCAAATCGAGGTTGTTCTCAATAGCCTTATCCCCGATGAGGCATTTGAACGGGAGCGATTGGTCATTTTAGAAGAGATTCGTCGCTTTGAGGACAACCCCCGTCGTCGCACTTTTCAACAGGCTATGCAAACAGCTTTTGACCATTTACCCTATCGGCGTCCAGTGTTGGGACCAATTGAAGTGATTTCGCAGCTTCAGCCCCAGCAGATGCGCAATTTTCATAGCAATTGGTATCAACCAAGCAACATGACAGCAGTGGCAGTTGGCAACCTGCCAGTAGAGGAATTAATTCAGATTGTGGCAGATGGATTCACTGCGCCTAGGAGTCAGGGCGTAGGAACTATTGATCTCCCCAAATCTGAATTACCTTTCACAAGGATAGTTCGGCGGGAGTTTGTCGATGATAGTCTACAGCAAGCACGGCTGGTCATGGTTTGGCGAGTGCCAGGGTTAAGCCAAATCCGTCAGACTTATGCCTTGGATGTATTGGCAGCAATTTTAGGTCAGGGGCGAACATCGCGATTAGTGCGGGATCTACGGGAAGATCGGGGGCTAGTTTCTCAAATTTCTGCCAGCAACATGACACAAAAGTTGCAGGGGACATTTTATATTACGGCGACTCTACCAACAAAGAATTTGGCGACAGTGGAAACGGCGATCGCGCATCACCTGCAAGTTATTCAGACAGAACCAGTAAGGGAAGCAGAACTCATGCGTGTCCGCACTCAAGTCGCGAATCGATTTGTTTTTGGCAATGAAACACCTAGCGATCGCGGTAGTTTGTATGGTTATTATCAATCCATGTTAGGGGACTTAGAACCAGCCTTCAACTACCCCGCAATCATTCATGCCTTGGATACTGTTGACTTGCTTGAGGCGGCTCAGCTGTACCTATCAAGTACCGCCTACGGAGTCGTTGCCCTCAAACCATCTAAGTCATAACTTATGTGGACACAGATTGCCCACGAAATTGCCGAGGTGACAGAAAGAGATTTTGCCGTTGAGCGCTGCCAAGCTGTGAGTGGGGGCTGTATTAACCAAGGCTATGCGGTTAGCGGTGGCGATCGCACCTACTTCGTTAAGCTCAACCAAGCATCGCAAGTTAGCATGTTTGAAGCTGAGGCTATTAGCTTAAAGCAAATGTTGGCAACAGCTACTATCCGCGTTCCGCAACCGATTTGCTGGGGAACAGCAAAGGAGTCTGCTTACATCGTATTAGAGTGGTTGGAACTAGGACGCGGCACTCCCCAGTCTTGGGAGGAGATGGGACGAAAACTGGCAGCCATGCATCAAACCACCAGTAGCAAAGGTTTTGGCTGGGAACAGAATAACAGTATTGGTTCCACCCCACAAATCAACAACCGGACAGCAGATTGGGCAGAATTCTATGCCAAATATCGACTAGGTTATCAATTCCAGCAAGCAGAGCGGCGTGGCGGTCACTTTCCGGGGCAAGCACAGTTAATAGCGGCTGTCCCCCAGCTCCTAGCGAGACACCAGGTTCAGCCCTCCCTGGTACACGGCGATTTGTGGGGAGGGAATGCAGCTTTTACCGTATTAGA
>JAFAVL010000192.1 GCA_019242465.1 Chroococcidiopsidaceae cyanobacterium CP_BM_RX_35
TGCCCGTCAAGGTAAGCTTGATCCAGTCATTGGACGGGATGATGAAATTCGGCGCACAATTCAGATTCTCTCTCGTCGTACCAAAAACAACCCTGTGTTAATTGGAGAACCCGGTGTCGGTAAAACTGCGATCGCCGAAGGGTTAGCCCAGCGGATCGTTGCCGGGGACGTACCCCAGTCGCTCAAAGATCGCAAGCTCATTGCTCTAGATATGGGAGCTTTGATTGCTGGTGCTAAATTCCGGGGTGAGTTTGAAGAGCGACTGAAAGCTGTGCTAAAAGAAGTCACCGACTCTCGCGGCAACATTGTTCTCTTCATTGACGAGATTCACACAGTTGTTGGTGCTGGTGCTACCCAAGGCGCAATGGACGCCGGGAACTTGCTCAAACCAATGCTGGCACGGGGCGAACTGCGCTGTATTGGTGCCACAACTCTAGACGAGTACCGTAAGTACATTGAGAAAGATGCCGCTCTCGAACGGCGCTTCCAGCAAGTGTACGTCGATCAGCCCAGCGTGGAAGATACTATCTCAATTCTGAGAGGACTAAAAGAGCGGTATGAAGTGCATCATGGTGTCAAAATCTCTGATAGTGCCCTAGTCGCAGCAGCAGCGCTGTCGGCTCGGTATATCAGTGATCGCTTCTTGCCCGACAAAGCCATTGACTTGGTGGACGAAGCAGCTGCTCGGCTGAAGATGGAGATTACCTCCAAGCCGGAAGAACTTGACGAAATCGACCGCAAGATCCTGCAACTCGAAATGGAGCGGCTATCGCTGCAAAAAGAAAGCAGTCCAGCTTCTAGAGAACGGTTAGAAAGACTGGAAAAAGAACTTGCCGATTTTAAAGAAGAACAGCGAGCGCTCAGTGCCCAATGGCAGTCGGAAAAAGACATCATCACCAAAATTCAAACGGTTAAAGAAGAGATTGACCGAGTGAATGTTGAGATTCAACAAGCGGAACGCGATTATGACCTCAACCGGGCAGCAGAGCTGAAATACGGCAAGTTGACCGATTTGCATCGGCAACTAGAAGAAGTTGAAACCCAACTGGCTCATACCCAGACTAGCGGCAACTCCTTGCTTAGGGAAGTCGTGACCGAAGCTGATATTGCTGAGGTGATCTCCAAGTGGACGGGCATTCCCATCAGCAAACTCGTTGAAACTGAGAAAGAGAAACTATTGCACCTAGAAGATGAGCTGCATCGTCGAGTTGTGGGGCAGGATGAAGCTGTCACGGCTGTAGCAGACGCAATTCAGCGATCGCGTGCAGGTTTAGCAGATCCGAATCGCCCCACCGCTAGCTTTATCTTCCTTGGTCCAACTGGGGTGGGTAAGACGGAACTGGCGAAGGCACTTGCCGCCTACCTCTTTGACACAGAAGAGGCATTGGTACGGATTGACATGTCTGAATATATGGAGAAACATGCAGTTTCTCGCCTCATTGGTGCGCCACCTGGATACGTAGGTTACGACGAAGGTGGACAACTGACAGAAGCAATTCGTCGTCGCCCATATGCAGTCTTGCTGTTCGACGAAATTGAAAAAGCTCACCCAGATGTCTTCAATATTATGCTGCAAATTCTGGATGACGGTCGAGTTACCGATGCTCAGGGGCATACAGTGGACTTCAAGAACACCATCATCATTATGACCAGCAACATTGGTTCCCAGTACATTCTAGACATTGCTGGAGATGAGTCGCGGTATGATGAGATGCGTCGTCGGGTGATGGAGGCACTACGTAATAGCTTCCGTCCAGAGTTCCTCAATCGGATCGATGAGCTGATCATCTTCCATAGCTTGAATAAGCAAGAACTCAGACAAATTGTTCAGCTCCAGGTGCAGCGACTAGAACAGCGGTTGTTCGAGCGTAAGATGTCTCTTAAGATCTCTAACACTGCCCTTGACTTTTTGGCAGAAGTCGGATTTGATCCAGTCTTTGGAGCCCGTCCTTTGAAGCGAGCGATTCAGCGAGAGCTGGAAACTCCGATTGCTAAGGCAATCTTGCGCAGCGAATTCAATGATGGGGACACCATTTTTGTGGATGTAGAAAACGAGCGTCTTGCTTTCAAGCGCTTGCCCGTCGAATTGCTAACTGCCCAATCTAGCTAATCTCTACCTCAGCGCCACAAATTGTGCCTACACAATCTGTGGCGTTATTTCATACAAAGACATAGGGATTGCCGCATTGTCCGCATATTTGCTGGCAATTCTAGCTGCATTGCCTGTTGAATGAAAAGACTGGGAATGGGTACGATTGGGGTTGCCTGCACGGCGTAAGTCAGTATAGTACCGGAGTCGCAATCTTGCAGCTTGAGTACGGCAGCAAAATCTAAAAAGCTGCCTCGCTCAAGCTGGAACTGAATTTGCTGACCTAATGTCTCAAATACGTTCAGGTAGACTTCAACTTGGGCGGTGAAAAAGAGAAAGGCTTTACGGGCAACTTGATACAGGCGCTTTCCCTCACCCCGGTGTAGCACTTCACTTTTTATGACATCGGGAAAAAATTGCACCCACCGGGGATAGTCAGTCACATGCTGCCAAGCGAGTGATCGCGCTAGTGGTAAGTACATTTGGGCAGTGACGGCACCACCCCAAGCCGAGTGGGGTCGCGTTTGCACCAAAATCTCCCCTTGCAGCAGTGCAGCTCGATCGCTCTGACTCCAAACCCAGTCTGAAACTGACTCAATCGCGCTTGACGGAGAAAATTTAGTCATACAAGTTTCAGCCACTCTTCAACCAACACAAACCGGGTAAGTGTAAATCATTGCCCTATAACCGTCAAGGTAACTGTTTTTATCTACAACTCTATCCAGAGTCTGGTAAAGGGACAATAAAACTACTGTGAAAGTTCCAAAAGCTAGGCTTGAAATGCCGTTACCGATATCACTCCTCACCATGCTGCACGAGTATCGGTATAATTCAGTTTGGAGCAGTGCAACTGTTGGAAGGAAAAGTCAGTGAGCCAATCTCCTGGGTCTAGAAGTAGTGGATTAACGCCAATTTTTTTCATCCTGCTCGGATTCACAATCACTGTTTGGCTTTTGAGAGGCTTTGGTATTCTTACATTCATTCCAGGCGGGAGCCTCTTAGTGTTAATTCTGCTATCCGCCATTACTGGGGTTCTAAGTCGTCTACAACATCGATGGAGCCGTTTCTAATTTGCCTCCTTCCTAGTGAGAAATAGGCAAATTTAACCAATCACCCCCAGGAGCGACGGCGTGGGGATGGGGGATTGGTATCCTCCAAAACATTAAAAGCAAAAAACTCTCTTGGAGAATTTATCGAAGAAATCCATACCAGTGAAACTCCACTGCCTCGTAAAAGCTCTGGTCAGATGGAAAGCCCCAGCGATTTGTCTCCTGAAGTTCGCTCCCATCTTTCAGAAGCTGCTCAAAGAACATTCATTGCCAACTACAACACGGCTCTAGCCGAGACTGGCGATGAAGCCAAGGCGGGACATCATGCTTGGGATGTCGTGGCTGAGCAGTTTGAGCAAGATGAACATGGCGTTTGGTCGAAGGGTAAGGAAAAACTCATCTAGTTGCTCAAACTTGAACAGCTTCTACTAATCAAAGGTTGTCTTGATAATTAGCCTCTGGAACTTCGGTGCTGGAGGCTTGTAGTATTCAGACAGGTTATTAGTTTGGAGTCAACCAAAATGCAGAAGTATGTTTGCACGGTTTGTGGATATGTATACGATCCAGAAGAGGGCGACCCAGATGGAGGGATAGCACCAGGGACACCTTTTGAAGACATACCAGATGATTGGGTGTGTCCAACTTGCGGAGCTGCAAAAGAGGACTTTGAGCCAGAATAATCATAGAAAATTCTTTGTTGATGAGGCTTTGCCTGCCAGATTTCCCGTTTAGTTAACTTAGAAGTTGCGCCTGACGTTAAATAATGGATAACTTTCTTGTCTTTATCACCTTTGAGGGTAGTAGTAATCGGCGGTGGAGCAGCTGGCTTCTTTGGCGCGATCGCTTGTGCCAAAACTAATCCCCTTGCCCAAGTCACTCTCCTAGAAGCCACTCGTCAACCGTTAACTAAAGTTCGTATCTCTGGTGGGGGTCGCTGCAACGTAACTCATGCTTGCTTCGACCCCGCTAGGCTAGTGCAAAATTATCCCAGAGGGGGAAAAGCTCTTAGAGGTGCCTTTAGTCGTTTCCAAGCCTGCGATACAGTTGATTGGTTTGCTGCCCATGGGGTGAAGCTGAAAACGGAGGCAGATGGACGGATATTTCCCACTACAGACAACTCCGCGACAATTGTGGAATGCCTAACCGCAGCAGCTGAGGCAGCTGGGGTGGAAATTTGTCTGGGGGCAGCCGTTGTCTCTGTTGTGCCACAGGCATCAGGGTTTGAGGTTGTAACGAAATTGGGAAATTGGCAATGCGATCGCCTACTCCTTGCTACTGGCAGCAGCCAGTCCGGCTACCAATTCGCCAAAGCTTTGGGTCATCAGATCGAACCTCCAGTCCCATCGCTTTTTACTTTTAATGTTTTAGACGATCGATTACGGGATCTGGCTGGAGTCAGTTTGGACTCTGTACAGCTACAGTTGTGCTTAGAGGACAAGACCAAACTAGAACAGACAGGAGCCTTGCTAGTTACTCATTGGGGTTTGAGTGGTCCAGCCGTTCTAAAGCTTTCAGCTTGGGGAGCAAGGTTGTTATACAACTGCCACTATCAAGCAACTCTATTAATTAATTGGCTACCCCAGCTCAACCCAGAAGTTTTGCGGCAAAAATTGTTAGAGGTCAAGTCTGAGTGGTCACGAAAAGCTATCTCTACTAGTTGCCCAGTTGACTTACCGCGTCGTCTCTGGCAGTATTTAGTCGCTCGTGCAGGTGTTGGGATAGAAGATCGTTGGGCTGGGCTCTCTAACAAAATCCTGAATCAGCTGATTCAAGAACTGACTCAGAGCTGTCATCCGATTCAGGGAAAGGGTGTTTTCAAGGAAGAATTTGTGACCTGTGGCGGTGTTAATCTCAAGGAGGTCAACTTCAAGACAATGGAAAGTCGATTGACTCAAGGTCTTTACTTTGCTGGGGAAATTCTAGATATTGACGGCGTGACTGGGGGCTTTAATTTCCAGAGTGCCTGGACGACTGGTTGGTTAGCTGGTCAGGCGATGGGAGTTCTTTCTGAAGGGGGGCAGGGGGCAGAGGAGCAGAGGAGCAGTAATGAAGTTTAGTGAATTAGTGCAGAAGTTGGGTGATGCGGCTAGTTGCAATAGTTTAACGCTCGATGCAGACCTTGACCCAGAGATTACCGGATTAGCGGCAGTTGATGAGGCGTTTCCTGGTACTCTCAGCTATATAGATGCAGCTAAATTTGCCCATCAGATTGATAAGACTGATGCTAGTGCGTTGATCCTTTATCAGGATGAAACGCTACAGACACGGGCACAGGCGCGAGGCATTGCTTGGGTTGCTGTGCCCTTGCCGCGACTCTTATTCACTCAAATCATCAACCTGTACTATCAACCCTTCCGTCCAGTACCAGAAATTCATCCTTCTGCCGTAATTCACCCTTCTGCCCAGCTG
>JAFAVL010000297.1 GCA_019242465.1 Chroococcidiopsidaceae cyanobacterium CP_BM_RX_35
GGAGTAGCTTTCAAACTACACTTCAAAGGCGGAGTTCGCTATTGGTGAACAAACAGTAGACCAAGTCAAGGCCAAAAGCTAGTCCGACCATAACTACCATGACCCATAGAGTCTGTGGGTCCGTTTGTGCAGTAGTAGCCCACAACACTATAAGAGCGGTCACACAGAAAAAAGCGCCGATGAGAGAGAGCCATCTTAAGCTTTGAGTTTGCCGGTAGAGCCGAGCGTTAGCCAAGGTCACAGCAGTAAAGATCAAGAGGAAGCCCGCGCTCCCCATTGTGGGATCTGTCAAGAGATTTGTGTAAATGGGAAATCTCATGTAGGAAGCCGACCCTCAAATTCAATGGCAAATCGGTTCAAAGCTGGCTTCCATTCTCGAATCGGCATTGTCCACTTTTTAGCGATATTCTGAATCCCTAAATACACCACTTTGAGCACCGCCTCATCGTTGGGAAAAATTCTGTGATTATGGATGACTTTACGCAGGGTCATGTTCATCGACTCAATAGCATTGGTGGTATACATTGCCCGTCGAATCTCTGTAGGAAAAGCAAACATGGGGAGCACATGTGCCCAATGGGTGCGCCAGGATTGGCTGATGGTGGGATAAGTTTTATCCCATTTCTCGGCAAACAGTTCTAGATGCAATTCTGCCTCTGTCTCAGTTGTGGCAGTGTAAATCGCCTTCAAGTCAGCCACTAGTTCTTTGCGATGCTTGTAGGAGACATAGCGCAGGGAATTGCGTACCAGATGCACGATGCACAGCTGCACACGGGTATCAGGATAGACTGTCTCCACGGCTTCTGCTAATCCGGTTAATCCATCAACACAAGCAATAAAGATGTCCTTGAGCCCCCGGTTCTGTAACTCTGTGAACACTGATAACCAGAATTTTGCTCCCTCAGTCGGCGTCATCCAAATACCCAGCAGTTCCTTATGTCCATCTAGATTTACTCCCAACGCTAAGTGGATAGCTTTGTTGATGACTCTAGAGTTCTCTCGCACTTTCACTACTAGTGCATCAAAGTAGACGATGGGGTAGACTGGCTCCAACGGACGTGCCTGCCATTGTTTCACCTCATCTATCACCGCGTCTGTGACGTTGGAGATCAGAGTCGGCGAAACTTCGACTCCATACATTTCCTGCAACTGTGCCTGAATATCACGGGTGGTCATCCCACGCGCATACAAAGCCAGGATTTTGTCATCAAACCCCTCTAACCTTGTCTGTCCCTTCTTGACCATCTGTGGCTCGAACTGTCCATTGCGGTCGCGGGGAATTTCTAATTCCACCTCTCCAAACTCTCCTTTCAGGGTTTTGCCACTATGACCATTGCGGTGGTTCCCATTGCCCTGACCCTCGCGGGCGTGTTTCTTGTAGCCCAAGTGGGTATCCATTTCGGCTTCCAAGCAGCGCTCCACTAGAGCTTTTGTCAGTTGCTTGAGCAGCCCCTGCTCACCTAACACCTCCTGTGGGTTGTGCCAGTCTTTGAGTAGTTCGTCGATTAGTTCTTTGCGGATGGTCATTTTTTGGTCCTTTTCGTTCTATTTAATATCGGTCAGGACCATTTACACAATTTACTTTACAGTCTCAGATTTCCCTCATTCTTCATCTTCATCATCAAATCCCCAATCCTCTTCCTCTTTTGGTTTAGCTGTGTTTGTTTGCTGAAAGGGCGGTGTAATTACTCGATATTCGGCATCGTAAACCGATTCAGTTTTACCGACACCAGAATTTTTGGGCTCTTTATAGCTATAGGAGTAAACTGAACCAGTTTGGGAGCTGCTCTGAGGTTGTTGCTGACGCTCGTAGGTTGTGGATTTAACCTCATCTCGATTGAAGTCTTGCTTCTCTTTGGTGTCGTCAACATTCCAATCGTCATCTGTCGTCTCACTATCCCAATCAGAAACATTACTATGGTTTGAGCCTGAGCCAGCATTGTTTGATGGCGGACGCTCGGCTGAGGCAGAAGATTCGCTGCGTTGAGTGTTACTGGTAGCCTTCTGTGTTGCTTTGACACGGGGCTGGCGTCTTGTAGGCTGTATTGCGGCAAAGTAGTGTGACAGTCTAAATAAGCTAGCGATCGCCAAAGAGGTAAAGGCACCAGCAGCAAAGCAAATCAAAATCCACAGTGCCAGCGGCAATGCCTGAGCCCTCATGCCCAAAAACACTAATGGCAAAACTGGTGACCAGTTCTGTACCAACAATAGGGATAGACCAGCCAGTACTAAGAGCAGTAGTAGAAGGCGAATTAGGGGCATAGCTTTGGGGAGCAGGGGAGCAGGGAGCAGGGGGCAGGGGAAGCAGGGGGAGAATAAAAGGGCAGGGGGTGATTAATTAGGTCTAGAGATTACTTCTCGTCTACAATCTCATTCTCGCCAATATGCTGAATAAAGGGGTAAGTTGGGTTGATAGACTAACTGATTAACTCAAAATTTTAAGCAGCCTGATACAGAATTCCCTTACTCCTAGTCTATTTCTCCTTCACTTCCCTTGCTCTCTTCTCCCCCCCCTGCTCCCCTCTCCCCCCCATCCCCAGAGGGGACCCCGAGCCCCCCCTGCCTCTTCCCCCTTGCCACCGTTGAAGCGGAACGCAGTCAATACCTAGCTGATCCAAAGCCCGAGCAACGACAAAGTCTACTAAATCTTCGATTGTTTGAGGGTTGTGATACCAGGCGGGGATGGCGGGGACAATTCTGGCTCCGGCTTCTGCTAAAGCAGTTAAGTTACGCAAGTGAATCAGGCTAAAAGGTGTTTCACGGGGGACAATGATGAGTTGACGACCCTCCTTGAGCTGAACATCAGCCGAACGCTCCAGTAAGTCTGACGAGAGCCCAGATGCTAACTTCGCTACAGTACTCATGCTGCAAGGTATCACAACCATGCCTAGAGTTCTGAAGGAACCACTGGCGATATTGGCTCCGATGTCACTCCAGGAATGGCAGTGGAGTTTACCGTTGTGTTCGCTCCCTGCTTGCTGCCGCCAAAATTGTTCCTGTTGAGCTGGTTCTACAGGCATCCGAATGTTCTGCTCAGACTGCCACACCATATAAGTAGATTTAGAGGCAACTAGCTCGATGGCGAAGTCAGCATCTAGCAGAAATTTTAAGGCTCTGACGGCATAGATCAGACCGGACGCCCCAGAAACACCAAGGATCAGCGGTAAGTAGGTGTTAGTGTTCACAGTGCTGGGTGTGGAGAGATTATTCCTCATCAGGATAAAATTCCAGATCCGGACTCAGCTCATCGCCATTTTCTTGGTCGAATAGCTCTTCATCATTCGTTTGACGAGCACCATTAACAGTCACTAGGTCAATTTGCTGACGGTAGTAATCTACACTCTTAACTTGCACAGGAACGCGATCTCCCAAGCGGTAGGAAGCACGATTTTTGCGACCAAACAGCGCTTGTTGCCGATTACGGTACTCATACCAGTCGTCTTTCAGGGAGCTAACGTGAACCAGTCCTTCCACTCGTAGCAGTCTACCGTTGGGGGAAGCAACTTCAATCTCCACAAAGAAGCCGTAGGACTGGACACCAGTAATGAGTCCCGAAAAAACCTCACCGATCCGCTCTTTCATCAGCTGGGCTTTTTGCAGCCCAGCTAGATCGGCTTGGGCATCTTGCACTTCCTTTTCTCGTTCATTTAGATGAACGATTGCCACGCTCATCTGGGTTTCTAGCTCCTGCTGGATCTCTGGAGGGAGGACATTCCATGTCACTTGACCGTGGCTAGAACTGTGATGGAGGTTGACGCGCTCTTTAGCACGAGTCGTCCGGCGATCCCGCCCCTGTTCAAATAGGGTTTGTAAAGCCCGCTGAACCAACAAATCTGGATAACGTTGCAGAGGAGAGTTACAGCGGATATAACCCTGTTCTAAAGCTAGACCGAAGTGAGCTGAGGGGATGGTGCTATACAAAGCTGGCTTGAGTGTATCTCGCAGCAAATAGGTCAGAACTTGCTCAGATTCAGGTGATTGAGCAAACTGCTGCGTAAAGCGTTTGAAGTCGGAGGGCTGAACAACAGCTTCTTGCTCTAGCGCTAGCTCGATCCCCAGGTTGCTGGCTAATTTAATCACTTCTTGAATCTCCTCTAGATCAGGTGCTGGTTGCACCCGGTAGATGACAGGAACCTCTAGTGCTTGCAAGTGTGCTGCCACCACATGGTTTGCCAAAATGACTAACTCCGTCAACAGTGATGGTAACGATGCTGAGGCTCCCACTATAGCTCCTAACTCACCCTCATCGTTGTAGGGGGAATAGGATGGTGGGAGTTTGAGTTCAAATCCGCCCCGCTGCCGCCGCTGTTCTCTGACCACTTGACCCAAAGCTACTAAATGATTTAGCAGTTTCGCTGTCGCCGGATTTAAGTCCTGTAGGGCTGATATGAAGCTAGATGCAGACTGATTGGAGTTTTCTGAAGTGTCAAGCGTTGCGATCACTGAGGCTGCAAGACTTGCCTCTTCTTTTGACTCAGTTTTAGGCGTCACAGACAACACTTCTATGTTGAGAAGATAGTCAACTTTAATAGTGCTGGGTTGAATTTCAAACTCTACTACCTGTCCAGCCGCATTCAGGGTGACGAGTACAGAAATGGCTAACCGTTCGCTTTCAGGCACTAAAGAGCAGCACTCTTCTAGAGTCTCTGGCAGCAAGGGCAGTACTGTTTCTCCCAGATATACGCAGCTCTCACGCTTGTGGCTTTCCCGGTCGAGTGGTGATTCGGGCAGAACGTAGTGGGCAACATCGGTTGTGTGGATACCTAATTGCCAGTGTCCATTATTAGTCTTTTCTAAGGTAAAAGCATTTTCGCTTACAGACAATCTCGCCGGATCTGCCTCTGTTTTATTGCCGTCACTACTACCGTTGAGGCGTGCGGAGATAGAACCTTCGCTTGTGATAGCAACTGTAAGCAGTTGACGCAGATCGAGCCGTTGTTTGATTACGGTTTCCTTGAGTGGAGTGGGTAGACCCGCTGT
>JAFAVL010000407.1 GCA_019242465.1 Chroococcidiopsidaceae cyanobacterium CP_BM_RX_35
TCATCGGCTTTAATTCTAAAAGTGTCAAGAATTTGGTCAAACTCGACATCCAGTTCAAATGGAATTGGTTCGATTGGACAGTTACCGCCAAATCCAACATCTACAAGCCAGCGTTTTTCACCGATCTCTACAAGCATCATTTGATGCGATCGCTGCTTAAATGAGCCATTTGGCTTCACCAGTCGTGCTGCCATTGAAGTCACGGTAAAACCCAGGTGTTGTAACACCATGAGAAATAGTCCATTTAACTCGTAGCAGTAGCCACCGCGTCTCTCTTTAACAAGTTTAGTCACGAGACTTGCAGGGTCGAGACAAATAGGTCGTCCCAGGAAAATATCAAGATTCTCAAATGGAATGCTCAACGCCTGGGCACGTTGCAGTTGGTATAGGGTTTCTTCACAAGGGGTAAGCGAACCATGATAAGCAATTCGTTCAAGATATGCGTCAAGTTCAAGCAGATTATTGCCAGACATAACAGTTTTGCTCAGATTAAAATTCACGGTTCAAATACTTGGAGAAATTGCTCTCATTAAAGATGTTGTCACCTACAGAGCAAAAGTTGGCAAAGAGCAGTAGTACGCATGCCCTAGTCATCGGCGGTAGCATAGCTGGCTTGCTGGCAGCAAGAGTTTTGACTAACCATTTTGACTTGGTAACACTTGTCGAGCGAGATTGCTTTCCAGAACAGCCCATATCTCGTCAGGGACTCCCCCAAGCTAACCATGTTCATGTGCTGCTGACTCAGGGGCAGCGGATTCTAGAGCAACTTTTTCCAGGTTTAGGAGCTGAATTGACAGCAGCAGGTGCGCCCACAGTAGACTGGATTGCTGATTGGTCTATGCTTGGTACTTGGGGTTGGGTCCCTCGCTTCTCTTCAGGCTTAAGCGGTCGCACCTGTAGCCGCAATTTACTCGAGTGGTCGATCCGTCATCGCCTGGCTCAGAGCGATCGCTTGCGGTTTCTTGAAGGCTGTCACGTCACCGGGCTATTGACTGATGCTAATCAATCTAGAGTGACAGGGGTAAGGCTACACTTTCGCGAAGAATCTCAAGTGAGTCAATGCCATCCACAGGATTTAGCTGCCGAGCTGGTTGTGGATGCTTCCGGTCGTAATTCCTCTACTCCCAAATGGTTAAGTGCCCTAGGTTATTACCCTCCCCAAAAAACGGTGATCAATTCTTTCTTAGGTTATGCCAGTCGATGGTACGATCGACCTGAAGGGTTCCAGGCAGACTGGCAAGGAGTAACAGTGGCGTCCAAACCACCAAGTGATCGGCGTGGAGGGGTACTCTATCCAGTTGAAGGCAACCGTTGGGTAGTCACTCTAGGAGGTATAGCTCGTGACTATCCACCTAACAATGAAGCTGGCTTTCTCGACTTTGCTCATAGCCTGCGTAGTCCCATCATTTACGAAGCGATCAAAAATGCCCAACCCATTTCCCCTATCTATAGTTACCGAGCTACAGAAAATCGCCTGTTTCACTACGAGAAGCTGTCTAGATTGCCGGAGGGTTTGGTAGTAGTAGGAGATGCTGTATGTACCTTCAATCCAGTCTATGGTCAGGGGCTGACTGTTGCGGCCTTGGGAGCGAAGCTTCTAGACGAGTGCTTGCATCAGCAATTCCAATATGACAAAGGCAACCTGGTAGGTTTAACCAAGCGCTTTCAGCAGCGACTAGCAAAAGTCAACGCAACTCCCTGGCTAATGGCAACAGGGGAGGATTTACGTTGGTCAACCACGGAAGGCGGCCAACTAGACGGAATGTCCCAACTGATGAATGGATACATGGATAAAATGCTACTGCCTTCGTTGGACCAGCCAGAGATTTTGCAGACTTTTGCGGAGGTAGTTCACATGCTCAAACCTCCGACAGCGATATTCCAACCCAATATTCTGGCACAAGTTCTTTTGCGGGCGATTAGCAGAGTTTTTTAGCACCTAGCACTTAACCCTAAAGAAGCACCACGAATGCGACTTAGCCGTTCTGCCCGCACAAGAAATTACCTCGGTCACAAATTCATCTTCTAGAGCAAATGCTCCTCTCCAGGGAACCTGACCAAGCAAAATAGCTGTATCGAGGTTATACCGAGCGACAGCTAAGGGACGCAGCCGCGCCTCTTGCGGTCCTTTCAAACTTGGGTTTCTGCCTGAGACTCAGCCGCAGCTGCAAATCGTTCAGCAACAGCTTGAGCGATCGTTGCTACCTGATTCAAGGGCATGAACTTAATTTGT
>JAFAVL010000665.1 GCA_019242465.1 Chroococcidiopsidaceae cyanobacterium CP_BM_RX_35
CTGAGATCTTTCGGTGGTAAGGGGTGTAGTCCAGGATGAGCAGCATTCTCAGGTAGCACCATGCTCTCCGAGAGCATTCGCGGCAGTTAGGACTTCATTCAGTCTGCCTGCACGCAATAGGTCGAGTGGTCGCTGCCCATCCAAGCGATCATTCGGGTTGAGCATGAAAACCACTTGCATCAGTGGATCGTGTTCGCTTAGGACAGCGAGTATGCTTTCAAGTCCAGCAACCGTGTGATTGCCCTCGAACTGCCAGGCAGGAAAGGAGTACTGGTTGAGGCCCTGGGCAATGCCGATGAGCTTACCTGTGCGGCGACGCTTATGGATAGCCTGTGGACTGATGTCGAGTAGAGAGGCAAACTCTTGAGTGCTGAGCATTCCACCTTCAGCTACTAGAAATCGCTTCTTCGCCTCGATCCCACGCAGCTTAGCCCGTGCTAGTGGATCGGCTTTGACCAACTTGTCGCCAACCTCATATCTCTTTCTTTTAAGATACTGCGTAAACTCTGCTCAAGTCTATTACCAAATTTTCGTGACTACCTCATCAAACATCCCCACGAAGCGCAGAAATATGCGTGCCTGAAACGAGAACTCGCGGAGAAATTTGCCAATGACCCTGAAGCCTACACTAACGCCAAGGGTGAATACATCCAAACGGTTACCAAACTAGCGTTGCGTAACAAAGCGCCACCTAACCAAAGAGGGTCGTCTGACGGATCAAGCATTAAGAAGCTAGTGGCTTTAACGGCTGTTGGCTTTCAGTTGCTGTGGAAGCAGAAGAAGACAGACAGAACCAACGCTCCATTTACGGTAGCAGAAGGGGGCCAAACAGTCGTTCTGTGTTAGTAGGACTACGCGCGTACAGCCTCAATCACGCTATTTGCAGTCTGCGTGGGAATGACTTTTGTCACCTTGAAGCCTGCTGCCTCCAATAGATCTCGGTATTGGGCCTCAGTGCGCTCGTAACCGCCAGGGGTCAAAAGCAGCGATTCAAGATCGACTATCTTGCCAACGAAAGGATCGTTCCCTTTAGGCATAATCATCTCAACGAGCAGCAGTTTGCCATCCTCTGCCATAACTTGATGGCAGTTTTGAAGGATTTTAACAGCACGCTCCTGATCCCAGTTATGCACTACAAACGTCAGGATGTATGTATCGCCACCACTAGGCACCGACTCTACACAGTTGCCACTAATAAGTTCGCAGCGCTCTTTTAGTCCTGCCGCCTCAATGATAGGTTTCGCACCTTCTATGACAGGAGGAAAGTCGAATAGCACCCCCTGCATTGTTGGGTTTGCTTTCAAAAGAGAGACAATTGTACTTCCATATCCACCTGCAACCCCAATTTCAACCACTTTACTGCTGGACGTGAAGTCATAGTTTGACAGCAATGAAGTAGAGGCTCTAGCAGCCATACTGGTTTTAGATTCGCTTGAAGTCTTAGCGAATTCAGGGTTTTGATTGTAGAAATCGAAGAACCCTGTGCCGTAAAGGCGCTCGAAGGCAGGCTCTCCAATCTTCACGCTCTCAAGCAGGTTGCCCCACAATTGCCAGTGCCACTCCTCGCCAAACAGCTTGACCGATGCCCGGACTGAATCAGGAAAATCGGTTTGCAGAAACTCGGCAGGAGGCGTTAAGTGAAAACGACCGTCTTCGTCCTCAGCAAATATGCCAACACTAGCCAGCGCTCGCAACACCCGGTAGAGTGATGGTCCATGAGTTCCAGTTGCTGGCGCTAGTTCTTCAATGCTCTTTGGACCATCCGTCAGCAAGTCGGCAATACCGAATTCAGCTGCAACATAGATTGACCGCGCTACCCTAAACCCCCCCAACATTTGCAGCATTGCTACTGGTGGTGGTAAGTCTGGCAGCATTTTGGGAGTTTCTGGCTTAGTAGATGTCATCGTTTTTTAGGGGTTTTTGGTGTAGCAGACTTCGTAAAGCACAGGTTCAGACTTGGCAATTTTTCCAATTGCAGGCATGTGTGAGAGCGCTTGAGCATTCTTAAAAATTGCTTGAAAGTCTTCTACACTCCTCCACTGAGCGTAGTTTGTCACCCATTTACCATCTCGACTCTTATGAATATTTGCACTGATAAATCCCGGTAACTTGTGCATTGTTTCTTCAGTCGCTTCTATGAGCAGATCGACCAAAAGCTGCTGGTTTTCGGGTTCAACTTCAAAAACGTTGATCAAGGTGACAATATCTGCCTCTTTAGAAATCGTGGTTACCTTCTCGTCGTTAGCGATTGTAGTCATTTCGGTACCTCCTACTTCAAGTGATCTCTAGCTTTAATGCCTAACAAATTACATCGGTACAGCTTCAAGTATGCTCATGGGAGAGCTAGTCGAGATGACGTTAGTTAGCTTAAAGCCAGCTGTCTCGAAAAGTTCTCGATATTGAGCCTCGGTGCGCTCAATAGCGCCAGCAGTCATAATTAGCGCCTCAACGTCAAGAATCTTAGCTAAAGATGGTTTGTTGCCTGGCGGGAGTACCATCTCAACAACTAAGAGCTTGCCATTCTCCTCGATCGCCTCGTGGCAATTCTTCAAGATTGTGACAGCGCGTTCATCATCGTAGTCGTGGATCAAGTTCTTGATAATGTATGCATCACCACCACTAGGAAATGATTTGAATACATCACCAGCAACGAGTTCGCAGCGTGAAGTTAGTTCCTCAGCCTCAATCAGCGCTCTCGCTGGTTCAAGCCGAGGCGGTAGGTCGAAGAAAACCCCTTGCATATTTGGGTTAGTTTTGAGGATAGAGGCAATAAGTTTGCCATCTCCACCCCCAGTACCAACGTCAACGACCTTACCAATTGACGAAAAGTTATAGTTCGTCATAACGGCGGCATCGGTCATTGCCAAGACACTGACCATCGCTCCGTCAAAGTTTTTGGCAACTTCAGGGTGTTGACTGTAGTAATTTTGGAACTCCATCCCGAAAAGATGGTCGAACGCGGGTTCTCCAGTTTTCACACTGTAAGCAATATCCCCCCACATCCGCCAGTGCCACTCTTCACCAATGACAATCGCATAGGCGCGGATTGAGCCAGGTACATTGGTTTGCAACATTGCGGCTCTTGGTGTCAATCCAAATAAACCGTTTTCGTCCTCAGCAAAAACACCAAAGCTGGCTAGGGCTCGCAATAGGCGGTAGAGTGACTGTGCGTGTACTCCAGTACTCCGTGCCAGTTCGTCGCTAGATTTTGGTCCATCTGCCAAAAAGTCAGCAATACCAAGCTTCGCCGCCACAGAAATTGATTGCGAGAGCCGATAAGCATTCATCATTTGCAGAATTTTCACCTGTGGCGGGACGCCCTTTGGTCCAGGTGAGTTATCGAGTCGCCCTTCCGGACGTACCGTCAGGTCTTGCGATTTGTCTTGCTTAGATAGAACCATTTCTCTATACCTGACTTGCAAAGATGAGCAATAGACACTTAACTAAAT
>JAFAVL010000838.1 GCA_019242465.1 Chroococcidiopsidaceae cyanobacterium CP_BM_RX_35
ACGCTCACAAAACTGGAGCTAGAACTTGAAGGTGATATTAATATCACAGGTGTTTGGGGCATTGGTGATTTGTCTGAAAAACGATTGGGATTCACCGACATCAGGGTCAAGGTTGACCTAGAGGGCAATGCCAGCCAGGAAGAATTAGATGATTTAGTAGCTCACTCTAATCTCTGGTCTCC
The DNA here is from genome assembly GCA_019242465.1 of Chroococcidiopsidaceae cyanobacterium CP_BM_RX_35. The sequence goes on from JAFAVL010000838.1 coordinate 183, forward strand.
TGTTGCAAACACGCTCCGTAATCCTGTAAACCTGAACGTTTCCCTAGCTTAGGAATGGAGCTGAGTGCTGAGAAAGACGAATTTAGTACACTCAGCACTCTAAGTTAGGTAAGCCTGGTTTCTCTTTATTTTCGATCGTTAATCCTCACACTGGATACTTTCTTATGCAGGCGGTTCCAGCAACGCTCCCAGAAAAAGCTCGGACTCAAGGGTTTGCCGGAGGCAGCTCCGGCAACTCAAGAGCGCAAGCTCAAGAATCTCTGACACTCGATCCGGCAATCACCGAATTGAAAGAGACGATCGCTATCAGTCTAGCTCCCTACGTTCAAGACATTGACTTGAAGGGTGAATACCCTCGCCACTTTATGCATCAGGTAGGGGCGTTGGGTGGATTTGGACAGGCGGTTGCGACTGAATTCGGCGGTTCTGGTAAAGGACTGAAGGCTGCTATTCAGGTAATTGAATCTATTTCCCAGGAATGCCTTTGCACTGGCTTTATAACCTGGTGCCAAATTGCCTGTACCTGGTATATGCAGAACAGCAATAACTCTTACTTGCAACGGCAGGTGTTACCCAATGTTGCCACCGGAAAGGTTCTGGGCGGTACAGGCTTATCCAATCCAATGAAGCATTTTGCAGACATTGAAAAAATTGCCCTGGTGGCAGAGCGAGCCCTTGGTGGATATATCTTCAACGGTCTGTTACCCTGGGTTTCCAACATCGACGCCGGGCATCCTTTTGGTATTGCTGCCAAGCTTGTCGATTGTGACGACTACTTGATGGCGATTGTGTCTGACGATCTGGAAGGGTTAACTTTACGACAAAACGCTCACTTCATCGCTTTGGAAGGAAGCGGCACGTTTAGCTGTATCTTCCGGGATGTATTCGTGCCTGATGAATTTGTGCTGGCAGCCCCTTGCAAGGAGTATGTCGCGCGTATCCGTCCCGGTTTCATTCTGACTCAGGTAGGAATGGGTTTAGGATTGGTGGCAGGCTGCATCGATTTGATGGAACAGTCCAACCGACATCTAGGGCATGTGAATCAGTTTCTGAACGATCAGCCAGAAGAGATTGCGAGCGATCTAGAAATGTTGCGCCAGAGAACCTATGTGCTGGCAGACAAGATTAGTCAGGACTCTCACTCCGTAGAACTGGATTTACTTAGGGAGATTATTCAGGCTCGCATTGCAGCATCTGAACTGTCCCTGCAAGCGGCAAATTCTGCCATGCTGCATGCTGGGGCAAGGGCATATTTGCACGGTTCAAAACCAGCAAGACGATTACGGGAAGCCTATTTTGTGGCGATTGTTACCCCAGCTATCAAGCATCTTAAAAAGCTGCTGCACGATCTGAACGGGCGATTGCCGGTGAATGAATTGGCATAGAGAGGAAGCACAATAATGGACGCACGATTAAAAAGTTCAGATGGAGTGTATGCTTTAGAGCGCTTGGTCAACTGCGCTTGTGGGATAAATCATCTACCGCAAGACCACTGGAAATTCATTGAAGGGATGCCACAAGCTCCCATTGATTTGATGAATGACCTGATCGCAATGGGGCATTACGCACCAGAAACGCTGCCAAAACCGCAGAAATCGGCTGAAGTCATAACCCAAGCGGAATTATGCAAGGCATTACTGCCCCAAATAATATCGCAAGCGACTCCAGAACAACAACTGTGCAACAGCTTGATTGAACTGGCTGGTGGTCTGGAAGCAGCATTTGCTGCTGCATTTGGACCCCATACCACAGAGTTTTTTAGTGATGCCATTCACACCAATCAGTTTCGACGCCGAGATTTTCTGATCAAAGTGGCAGCGGCAGCAGCAGTCGTGTCCCTGGCAAGCTGCCTCAGCGACAAATCCCAAGCTCCCACACAAACGGCCCCAACGGGAGCAACAACCGGCAAACTGGAAAAACCAGATATTACGATTGGCTTCCTTCCCATTACCTGCGCTACTCCAATTGTGGCTTCAGAATCGCTGGGAATTTACCAGAAATACGGGTTGAATGTGACGCTGAAGAAGATGCCGAACTGGGCAGCGGTGCGGGATTCGGCAATTGCCGGAGAACTCGATGCGTACCACATGCTATCGCCCATGCCGATCGCCATGTCGTTAGGCTTGGGCTCCACTGCATTCCCAATTAAGCTTGCCAGTGTTGAAAACATTAATGGTCAATCTATCGTCGTTGCCCTCAAGCATAAAGACCGGATTAAAGGTCCGGCGGATTTTAAGGGATTAAACATTGCGATTCCCTTCCCTTTCTCAATGCACAATCTGCTGTTGCGCTACTATCTGGCATCGGGTAACTTAAACCCAGATAGGGATGTCCAGTTACAGGTTATTCCTCCAGCAGATGCGATCGCGAAAATGGCAACTGGTCAAATTGATGCGTTTATCTTACCGGATAACTTTGGTCAGCGTGCCGTTTACCAGCAGCTTGGCTTTATCCACCTGCTGACTAAAGACCTATGGGCAGGACATCCTTGCTGTTCCTTTGCAGCTAGTAAGACATGGATTGATGCGCACCCCAACACCTTCCGAGCAGTCAACACAGCCATTATTGAAGCTGCTGCCCATGCTAATGCTCCGCAGAATCGAGAAGAGGTCGCCAAAGCGCTGTCTGGACGGAAATACTTGAACCAACCAGAACCTGTTTTGAAGGCAGTATTAACAGGGAAGTTTGAGGATGGGTTGGGCAATATGCTGAATGTTCCCGACCGAGTCGGATTCGATCCTTACCCTTGGAAAAGCTTTGCCACATGGATTTCGTCTCAGCTGGTGCGCTGGAAACTGCTGCCGAAAGAAAAGGCGAATTATGACGAAATTGCCCAGCAGATTTACCTGACCGATCTGGCGCGGGAATTGGCGAAGGAATTGGGACAAACACCACCAAGTAAAGCCACCAGGACGGAAAAGTTGAAGTTCGACACCTTTGATCCTGCCCATCCCGCTGCCTATGTAAAGGCACAGATTGAAAAGTTCAATGTATAAACAGATAAAATCCATGTCCCTCAGCAAAGATCGACAGGCATTAATCTTGTTTCTCATTTTACTAATTAGCATTTTGAGCTTCTGGGAAGTGGGCGTCAATTTGAAACTCTTTTCCCCACTCATGCCCTCTGCTAGTCAAACACTAAAAGACTTTTGGGGCTGGATTTCAGACCCATTTTTCGATGATGGTCCTAACGACAAGGGCCTTGGCTGGCATGTGCTAGTGAGCCTGAAACGAGTGTCGATCGGGTTTTTGATCGGCTCGGCGATCGCTATTCCCTGCGGAGTTCTCATCGGGCTATCAGATGTGCTTTCCAAAGCAGTTGATCCTTACATCCAGATCCTCAAACCCGTTTCGCCGTTGGCATGGTTACCGATTGGATTAGGCTTGCTCAAAGATTCTGAGCGCACGGCTCTATTTGTGATTGCGATTGCAAGTATGTGGCCGACATTGCTCAACACCAAATTTGGCGTCAGTAGCGTCGATCCAGTTTTCCGAGACATAGCGCGCGCACTGGGAGCCTCAAAATGGCGCACCATTTGGAAGGTGATTCTGCCCGCTGCCGCACCTAGTATTGTGGCGGGGCTACGAATTAGTATTGGCATTGCCTGGCTAGTGATTGTGGCGGCGGAAATTCTGGTTGGCGGCACTGGTATTGGCTACTTCATTTGGAATGAATGGAACAACCTCAAAATCACCAGCATCATCACGGCGATCGTTGTGGTGGGACTGGTGGGATTGCTGCTCGATCGTATGTTTGGACTCCTACAAACCTGGGTGTCGTTTGGCCAGAAAACATAAAGTTATGCAGTCATCAAATTACATCTCATCTCCACGTACTCTTACCCATCTATCGCTAGAGAAAATCTCCAAGGTCTATCCTGGTCGGCATGGGTGGTTCGACCGTTTGAGCCACCGTTCCTCCAAAGACTTTGTCGCGATCGCCGACATCAATTTAGATATTGCTTTCAATACCTTTGTTTCCATCATCGGTCCCTCTGGCTGTGGTAAATCCACGTTGCTGAATCTCATTGCCGGACTCTCCAAACCTACTAGTGGCTCCATCTTGCTCAACGGCGAACCTGTTCGCGGTCCTGGACCTGACCGAGGAATAGTGTTCCAAAATTATGCGTTAATGCCTTGGATGACTGTAACTGAAAACATTCGATTTGCAATCGAAACCGTTTATCCTAAGCTGTCATTGACAGAGCAAAAGCGGATTGTCCATGAATATATCAGCTTAGTAGGATTGCGCGGAGCTGAACACAAGCATCCCCACGAACTATCGGGCGGTATGAAGCAGCGAGTGGGAATTGCCAGAGCACTGGCGATCAATCCCCAAATTCTATTAATGGATGAACCCCTTGGGGCACTAGATGCGCTTACCCGTGGTTTCCTACAGGATGAAATCATCCGCATTTGGGAGGAACAGCGCAAAACGGTAGTTCTGATTACCCACAGCATCGAAGAAGCACTGCTGCTGTCCGACAAGATTGCAATCATGACGCAAGGTCCAGCGGCTCGAGTCGCTGAAGTCCTAAACGTCTCCTTTCCCCGACCGCGCCAGCGAGAAAGCTTGGCTCAGCATCCGGGGTACACTGAACTCAAGGCTAAACTGGAGCGGCACCTGTTCCATGAAACTCGCGTGGTTGAGGATCGTCAGTTGATAACACGAATTCATGGTTAATCTCAAGCGTACTCGTGAGGATGTGCTGTCCTCAGTTCTGGAGTTGATCCATCAGCAGGGATTCCACTCAACAGGACTCAAGGAACTTTTTGCAGTTAGCGGCACCTCTTCAGGAAGTTTCTACAACTACTTCCCATCAAAAGACGAATTAGCTCATGCGCTAATTGACTTCAAATGGAGCAGTCTGAAAGCTACCTTGTTCAAACCAGCTGCGGCAACTGCCAACGATGCGATCGCCCAGATGTTTGAGGTGATCAACAAATTAGAAACTATTCATTTGGCTGAAAAGCCTTGTGCTGGTTGCTTTCTGGGCAATCTTATTGTGGAACTAGTAGAACATGACCCATCGTTTCGAGAGCATCTGATTCGCGTTTTTGATGAATGGCAAGAAGAAATTGCTAAACTGCTGCGAGCGGGTCATGCTCGATTGAAGCCTGACGTTAATCCTAGCGTCCTGGCACAACAACTCTT
>JAFAVL010000226.1 GCA_019242465.1 Chroococcidiopsidaceae cyanobacterium CP_BM_RX_35
TGACACACCTCTATTTTCCGTTCTCCTCGTTTAACGGCTTCAATTGCTTTCTGGCGCAGATCATGACTGTATGGGGCTGGCATCGATATATCTATTCATATGCTATCTCAACCATCATACGTCTTAATGTGCCTTCGTACTGCTATAACAAAGCGAAGGAAGCGACAAAAACTCTACACCGTCTTGACCTCTTAGCACTGTCCGGACACCTGACGGTCGCTCTCCTTCAATGTCTGACACTGGGTCAGCTGCGGCATAACACCCATTCCAGTGCTGTTTGTTATGTGTTTAGAATAACCGCCATCCCCTCGGAAAATTGTCATTTTGGGGGAGTAATTGTACTTAAACCTTTGAGGGAACTATCACTGTTGCGATCGCCTACCCAGAGAGGGAGCAACAGTGGGAACAAATCGTTGCCATTTTTAATTGAGCGTATTCTTGCCGTACCCGTGCTTTAGTGGAGGCAGCAGCGTCTCCACCTCAACCATATGTAGCAAGTCCAGCTCAGAGATACCTGTACGCTCTGACAGCTGCTCAAAAGTAATCTCACCCTCTTGATACCTGCGGATGTCAAGCCCAACTACATGTATCCAGCGCTTCAATGCCTGGAGTGGTGTTTCGTGGCTCGATTCCCTCGCTCCTGGCTTATCAATGCCTTCGTAGTATAGATCACCGACTCATTTGAGAGTGATGTGGGTGTGCATATTAACGGTTCAAGCTAAGCTCTTCTGCCTTTCTTGCTCAAGCTTTTCCGCGATCACACCCCGCAGCCATTCGCTGAGGTGATCTCCTGCTAGCAATCGCAACTCCTTATCCATGGACTCTGGTAGTCTTACAGCCACAGCATTCTTAGCTAAAGGCTCTGATCCTTTAACTGCAAAATAGCCCTTACCTGTAGTATTCCTCGCCTTGCCCATGACAGCGCCTTAACCACGTTTACATAGTAATCATCATAAGCGATTCTATATGAAAATCGCTACACAGATGTTGCAAACCGCGTTAACATGGTTTACGATGTAGTAGTAAATCAAGGGCGGTGGCTACTGACCTGAGAAATCTAAAGCCAACCGCCTCCCCTTTCATACAAAGGAGTTTTTACATCATGCCATACCTTACAGTGTCTGGAGCAGTCCAGGCTAGACAGACCTACCGATTTTATTGCCAGTTGATTGCTGATACCGATTTTGATGGCGTCGTGGACGACACACTGCTGCTTGATGTGGTTGTCCTAGAGCCGACCAGAACGGCGATAGAGACGTTGATTGCTGGATGCGGGTATTTGGAAGACTACACGCTCATCTCCTACTGGCCACCTGAGAACTACACACCGTTTTAAGCAGGGTTTGCGCCCTCGGCATTGAGTCGAGGGCTCTTTGAATTGGGCAGTAGGAGAAGCGATGAACCAGAAACTATTAAATACCAACTCAATCCCTACACCCGTAGAGTTGGCGGTGAAATTGCGGGATGTTTTGAAGACGAGAGCCTCTGATGGTGCCATGTTCTTGCAGCAGCTGCACTATTGGACAGTTAAGGAACAAGGTAAGCTCGTTGACGGTATGCGGTGGATCTACAACACCTATACTCAGTGGCTAGCCCAGTTTCCCTGGTGGCAAGAGTGGGATTTTCGAGTGATTACCAAGGCATTGCGGCAGGAGGGCTTGATCGTGTTCCGGCAGTTGTAACGACTACGGACGTGATCGCACTGGGTACTATGCGCTTAACTACGAACACGAGTGGCTGAAAGACTTGCCTTCTAAGTCCTCGGATGCAGATGTGGCGATCTCTCCGGTCCATCCGAGAACTGTTCTCGGAAGATATGAAGATATATAGAAACAGATATTACTGCTGAAAATACACCAAATACAGCAGCTGTGGTTGATGAAGAAGGGATTGGAAAAGAAGAGTCACGAGAGGTTGACTGTGAGCTGCGACGGCTTAGGATCAATCCCTCGGAAATGAAGGGAGACATCAAGCGCTACTGGTCAAATATTCCGGGGGCGATCACCAGGGTTAAAAAAGCAGTTGCCGAGGGATGGTGTACCAATCCCACTGGCTTGTTCCGCAAGGCGCTAGTACAGGGCGTTCCTGAAGAGCTTAGGCAGCCTACGCCCAAGCAGTATCCATCGCCGTCTCTTGAGCAGCTTAACGAACTGGGAGCCTTGGGGGAATTGGTACATACTGTCCTCGACGAGCCGGGAAACCCACAAGTTTTAGCGGTTGATACCGGGACAGCGGTAGTGCCGTGGTGGCAGGCGTTGGGATTGGTACACTTGGAGCAGGAGAGCCCAGAGAAATTTGCCTGAAGTCTATGTCATCACTCGTACAAACTTTACCGACTGCAAGGCTGTTCACTGTCGATGAATATTACCGCATGTCAGACCTCGGCATTTTATCGCCAGAGGAAAGGACGGAATTAATAGATGGTGAAGTTATAGCGATGGCTGCTCAAAATCCACCCCATGTAACTTGCACTCAGCTAGGTTTTAAATATCTTACAGAACAGTTTGAAGGTAAAGCATTTGTTCGTATGCAAGCTCCCATCTGTTTAAGCAAGCGTTCAATGCCCGAACCTGACATTGCAGTGGTTCATTTACCCGAAGAACAATACTATACAAGACATCCAAAAGCCAAGGAAGTTTACCTAGTTATTGAAGTGTCAGATGCTACTTTAAGATACGACATTGGTAGAAAGGCGAAACTATATGCCAGGGCTAGCATTCCTAGCTATTGGGTCATAGATGTTGTAAAGAGAGAGATACATGCTCATTTGCTTCCTGTTAATGGAGAATATCAGCAGATAACTTTATTCCAAGAGAGTGATAGTCTGATGTTTCCTGATTTTGAGTCCCTCGGAATACAGTTTAAGCGATTCTTCCCTCCCAACTCTTAATCCACAATGTACGAAAAACTTGATTCGATTATCCAGTCTCAAGCAGAGATTAAGTCGGAGTTGGGCAAGATATCAACTGCATTGTTTGAGCGGGACAGATTTAATGATTTCGTCTGGATGATATTGCTACCAATACTCTCGGCAGTTGTGACGTGGTATCTAAAAAAGTGAGAGTCGGTATATACACCAATCTTGCCTTCAAAAGGCAAAGTAGCGTGGATAGCGTTGCTGAATTCGTTGAATGAGGTTTTTTTGGTAACTATGGTCAAGGCTTTCTCTACTGATTTAAAGAACATTAAAGAGCGTCAAATTCCTGAACTGTCTCAAGTTGCCGTCCGTTGCTGCCCACACTTCCCCTGTATGTGGAGCTGAAATTTCCTTAAGGCAATGACCGACTGATTGGTGGATTCTTCACAATTATGTTTCTGGCGACAGCTTGGTGGCTGCTATTTCCACCCAAGGATTGGTGCCTGCGTGCTTATCCAGATGGATCTAGCAAGATCCTGTATGGCGATTAACTGAAGTTGTTAAAGTTCCGCAGGAGTTACTCAATTGTTGGACTGATCTACTTTGCTATGCTGCTTAGATGGATAAAGTCGAGCTTATGCCTTAATAGAAAATTTGTTCCTAAAACAGCAACAAACGCTACTGTGCCTAAGACTTCTGAGGGTTCAGGAACTGGTTCTGGTTCTTCACTAAAAGCAGGACCTCGTGCTATTGTAGGACCTGTAGGCTCTTCTGCACTAATAGGAGGACCTGGCACTCTTATAGCTGTAGGCTCTTCTGCACTAATAGGAGGACCTGGCACTCTTATAGCTGTGTCTGTTGCTTGTACGCTCAATGCTAATGTTGCTGCATCAGCTTTTCCTACTCGTGACATTAAAGCAAGTACAGACAGACAAACAAACAAAAAGTTTTTGTTTAGCATTGTTTCACTCCTAGTGTGTGTTCTAACTTACGTTTAGCACTTGCACTGTTAACATCATCAAATTTGTATTCTTGATTAACAAAGACTGCACTAGCAGCGCTCGTTGAAGCACTCTCACGTAATCAAGTCCAAAACCCTTGTGGGTGGTTGGTTCGAGCTATCGAACAGCATTGGAAACCCAAAGCCCTGCCGACTCCCCAAATCGAAACCAAGGAGTATCCGGCTCCTAGCCCTAAGCAGCTAAGTTTACTCAAGTCTTTGGGAAAAGTGCTGCAAACCACTCTTAATGAACCAGGCTATCCGCAGGTTTTTGCGGTTGATATTGGTTCAGAGGTAGTGCCGTGGTGGACAGCACTCTCGATTAAACATTAGATGATGGAGAATAAAAACATATTTAGTGACGATATCAGGGAGCGGATGTCAAAGATGGAACAGGAAGTGGATCGACTCAAATCTCTACAAACTGAAGTGATGCGGATATCATTCCAAATTGCCAATTTGAGCGACAAGATGGAAGCCAGATTCAATACCGTTGATGTCAAGCTCGCTTCCGTGGACAAATCTATTCAGGCGCTTGACAATCGCTTGGGACGTTTAGAAATGCTTTTTTACGGTCTTCTAGTCGGAATTGTGACGATATTCGTTGGGGGTTTAGCTACTGTTTTAGGTCTGCCATATCTCAAAATTAAACTGTTTTGAAAGTGGAAGAGAAGCTTGACTTAAAGAACATTCAAGAGCGTCAAATCCCCGAACTGCTTCATGTTGCCGTCCGTCGCCGCCCACACTTCCCCTGCATGTGGAGCCAGTATTCCTTAAGGCAGCGACCGACTGTTTGACTACACTGGCTCCGTCCTCCTGCGTTCGGACCGAGCCCTCGGATGTCTATGAGTGGCGATCACAGACTTCCCAAGTGATCGTTGCTTCGCAGTTGTTCTCTGAGGAAGAGCCCCCAGAACTCCCACAAGTCCCCGTACCGTTCTCTAAAACCTACACAAATCGGTAGTCCTGAATAGTAATGGTTATAACAGCAATGATGCATTGTAGTGATGCACATAGTACCAAATTGCTCCAATGTGATTGCTCAATTTTTTGGAGTAATGATAGAGTTTTACGAACTAGACGTCCTACTCGTTGCCGCAATGTATTGTTGAAGCGTTCAATCAAGTTGGTTTGACCAGTTTCTTTACCTACCGCTTGATGCCGTTGACTAGGAAGCACTTGCTCATATGCTTCCCAAAAATCCGTGTAGCAGACTGCACACTGACCGGAGGCGGAGCGTCTCCGGCTCCGCGGTAGACTGGAGGTAAGGATTGCCACAGCTCTTTGGCACTTCGACGACTGCGGTCTCCAATATCAACTCCCACAATCTCTCGCGTGTCGGCATCAATTGCCAACCACATCCACTCTTTGTTGTTCTTTGCACCAACAAACGACCACATCTCATCTAGTTGCATGGTCAGCTTACCAGTTTTTTTTAATGACTTCAATCCGTCGTGGAGTTTGGTAGTACTTCTGGTTGACGTACATTTGTAACCATCGTTCAGATACCCCTGTCATACCAAGTTGCAGTCAGATACAGTATGATGTCGAAGGGAATTAAAATGTACCAGTAGGAAAACGCTCTTAGATTTCACCAACCTTTCCTGAAGTGATTGTTGCTGATGAGCCAAGTGACACAAGCCTTGCCACACCTAGACTTAGA
>JAFAVL010000352.1 GCA_019242465.1 Chroococcidiopsidaceae cyanobacterium CP_BM_RX_35
GGAGTAGCAAATTCTGAAGCTCATTTTCTCAATCAAACAGATAACTCTTTGCAGAATTTATCTTATGACCAAAGGCAATATATAATTGAGTACTTAGTTCAAAGACTCCTGTCTTTTATGCCAGAGGAAATTTACGTTCCTCATAGAAAAGATATTCACAGCGATCATGAAGCAACTTATAACTTGGTTCAGCAAGCGATCGCTGCATCGGGAATCCAGGTAGAAATCTTACAATATCCAATTTGGATGTTTTGGCAAAATCCCATATCTTTTAACTTAAAGTTTGAAGATATGGCTGATGCTTATCGATTAGCGATTGATTCTGTTAAAGACAGAAAAAAGCAAGCTATCGCCAGCTATATTTCTCAAATGCCAGGATTACCGAAAGGCTTTTTACAACGTTTCTTTTTGCCTTATGAAATTTTTTTCAAGCATTAAAATGCGCTAGAGAATATGGTAGTGCCAAATATGATTATGCAACAATGCGACCAAGACATCAATAACATTCAGACAAAGTATTCCCCAAGCAACTCCATTCAATTATTGTTTGAGCAGCAGGTGGAGCGGACGCCCGATGCAGTGGCAGTGGTATTTGAAGAACAACAACTCACCTACCGAGAACTGAATCACAAGGCAAATCAACTAGCACACTACTTACAGAAATTGGGAGTAGGACCAGAAGTGCTCGTGGGCATTTGTGTAGAACGCTCCCTGGAAATGGTGGTGGGGTTATTGGGGATTTCTAAAGCAGGTGGAGCATATGTGCCTTTAGACCCAAGGTATCCTAGAGAGCGCTTGGCTTTCATGTCATCGGATACTCAGGTATCGGTGCTGTTGACTCAGAAGCAGTCGAGCTATGAGCTTTTTGAGCAGGAGCCACAGATAGTTTATCTTGACACAGATTGGGATTTTCTTGCTAAAGAGAGTCAAGAAAACCCAGTCAGCAAGCTAGCACCGCAACATCTTGCTTACGTAATGTATACTTCCGGCTCGACTGGAAAACCCAAAGGCGTGCAAATGACTCACGCTAGTGTCTCATCTTATCTTCAGTCGCTCAACAAGGTATTGCAGGTTCAAGCAGATGATGTCTATCTCCACACAGCATCTTTCTCATTTTCTTCTTCGGTCAGGCAGTTGATGCTGCCTTTGTCTCAAGGCTGCCGAATTATCCTTGCCAATTACGAACAAACTAAAAATCCACTCTCGCTGTTTGAGCTGATTCAGAAACAAGGTGTAACGGTTTTTGATACAGTGCCGTCAGTTTGGCGTCATGGACTTCAGGCTCTAGAAAGTTTAGACCAAACGTATACCAAGAAACTTTTGCAGTCTAGCTTGCGGCAGATTGTGTTTTCTGGTGGTTTACTACCATGTCAGTTGCTTAAAAGGCTCCGCACTCTGCTAGGAAATCAATTGCGCATCGCTAATGTTTATGGTCAAACAGAAACTGTTGGGACCTGCGCTTATCCCATCCCGGTTGCATTTGACCAGGAGCAAGGATACGTACCAGTAGGGTATCCCCTCGCACATAATCAGGTTTATCTACTCGACTCGAATCTTCAACCAGTTCAGAAGGGGGAGAAAGGCGAACTGCATGTCGCTGGTGTAGGTCTAGCTCGGGGCTATCTCAATCGCCCCGAGCTGACTTCTAAGCAATTTATAGCCAACCCCTTCAGTAAAGGCTCAATTGCCCGACTCTACAAAACAGGGGACGTGGCTCGCTACTTACCTGATGGGACTCTAGAACTTCTAGGTCGCCTTGACCATCAAGTGAAGATTCGAGAGATGCGGGTTGAACTGGGAGAAATTGAGTTAGCGCTGGAACAACACCCTACTGTCAGAGAAGTTGTGGTGACATCTGTAGAAGATGTCTCGGGCGATACGCGCCTAGTTGCTTATCTCGTACCTGAGTTACTCCCAGATGGACGCAGCAAAATGGTTGCTATTGGGGAACTACGCGGTTTTTTAAAAAAGCAGCTGCCTGAATACATGGTGCCTTCTTCTTTCGTGACGCTCGCAGCTCTTCCTCTGACGCCAAATGGCAAAGTAGACCGTTGCGCCCTTGCCACACCTGACTTAGCAAGGCAAAAACCAGCAGCAACCTTTGTTTCCCCTCGCAATGATTTAGAATGTCAGCTCACCCAGATTTGGGAAGAAATTTTAGTTATCCAATCTATTGGCGTGAGGGACGACTTCTTTG
>JAFAVL010000400.1 GCA_019242465.1 Chroococcidiopsidaceae cyanobacterium CP_BM_RX_35
GCACCCAGAAGCAGCAGCTGTTGCCAACTGATGTTGCAGTTCGACCGCAAAAGGTGTTGTATGGGCAGACGTTTGCTCAAAGCCTGGCCAGCGAGCGTAAAGGGTACCCATAAGTGCTGTGGGCTGGTTTGCTCGGCTGAGTAAAAATTCAATCAGATGTGTAGTTGTCGTTTTGCCATTTGTGCCAGTGACGCCAATTAGATTCAGCTTTTGTGTTGGGTAACCATAGAAAGCGGCAGCAACCTGGGCACAGGCTTGAGTCATATTGGCAGCAGAGATGATACAGGCATCTGATGTGGGAGCGGCGGACTTCGCAGCTTGAGGAGAAATAAGGGCAGCTATAGCACCCGATTGGATGGCACTCTCCCAGAACTCCCCTCCATCTACCCGCGTTCCTGGCATCCCAACAAACAAATCTCCTGGCTGGCAAGCATGAGAGTTAGTCGTCAAACCCTTGACTTCTAACGCCAAAGCTGGATGGCTCGGCAATTGAGTAATGCTCTCTACGGTTGCCAATAACTCTCTCAGTTTCATACTATTTGCTTCCTGATGCTGGTGGATCGGTTACCATGCACTTCTGTAGCATTTGCTCCAGTTGCTTGATGCTAGAACGAGGAGAAGGACGAGGTAATGGTGCTTCTCGATCAGTACCAGTCGTTTTTTGACAAAGAACTGGAACTTCATACTGATATAATTGCCACCACTCTTCGCGGGTGGTGATATCCCGAACTTCTAGCTCAAGGTCTAAAGATTCAATCTGTTCTAGCTTTGCTTGCAGCCCTTCGCATAGATGACAACCGGGTCTGCTGTACAGAATCAACCGCACTCAACATCTCCAGATTATTGTTAATGAAAGGCTTCACTCTTGATAGCCCAGATGTCAACGTTCTTAAGAGAGGCAGCCTCCCTTGAGCAACGCTAAGGACTTCCTTGAAGATCGCTCCTAGGACTAGTTTTAGCTTTAGATTTGACAGAGTACAACCCTTAGGTGGTAACTATTAAACATCTCCATCAGTTTTGTACAGATTAGCACTTCACTATAATACTCGGCGAACTTCTTCCCCCTGCCCCCTCTCCCCCCTTTGCCCCTAATCCCCAAAGGGGACCCCAAGTCCCCCCTGCCTCTTATTTAAATTCCCTTTTTCCTCTCGGATTATGTCCTTTTATGAGGTAAAATCGCTTATGTTGAATAACGTGGAAAAACGAGTTAGGTAGTCACTATGACCAGTTGCACGGGAACTCCTGTCCAGATCTCCAGCCTTGACCTAGATAGACTGAACCAGAGATTTGATACTGCTCACCCAAGAGAGATTTTGGCATGGAGTACCCAGAATATTCCAGAGGGACTGGTGCAAGCTAGCGCCTTCAACGTTGATGATATGGTCATTACCGATATCCTATATGGCGACCTCAAGCCAGTATTACCAGTTCCAGTGCTGTTTCTCGACACTCTGCATCATTTTCCTCAAACCCTAGAGCTAGTTGCTAAAGCTAGGGAAATTTATAACCTGAATCTCAAAACATATAAAGTACCAGAACTAGAAACCCGTGCAGCCTTTGCGGCTCAATATGGCGAGGCCCTTTGGGAAAAGGATATTGCGAAATTCCATCAACTCACCAAAATTGAACCTCTGCAGCGGGGTTTGGCAGAACAGGGAACCGTTGCTTGGATCACAGGACGTCGTCGCGACCAAGCTACGACTCGCGTTGAGATGTCAGTGTTCGAACTAGATGGCAAGCAGCGTCTCAAAATCAATCCCCTTGCCAATTGGACGCGTAAAGATTCATGGGCTTATGCGTTCGAGTATGGTGTCATCTACAACCCTCTACACAGCCAGGGCTATCCCAGCATTGGCGATGAACCATTGACCACAGCAGTAGCCGAGGGCGAAGATGAACGTGCTGGGCGCTGGCGGGGCACTGGCAAAACCGAATGTGGAATTCACATTTAGTTATCCGTAAAGCGGTCAAGCGCCTAGAGGAGACAGGGAGGGTGTAGGGTTTCCCTACATCCCGTCCTGGAGAGAGCACCCCAGCATTCCATGGCAAGGAAATTTATGCCTATGACCCAGCGCTTAATCGCCTGATTTTGCACCAGTCTGGTTGATCGGCGTTCATGGTTCATTGTAATGAACAATTCTCCGATGCATGATGAACTATTCTATGAAATCCACTGATTGCATAATTTCACAGAGATTGACATCTGCCTCTAGTAGACAAGCGTGGCCGCTATGGGGTAGGGTCACAACCTTAGCATTAGGGAAAACCCTCGCTAGACGTTTAGCCTCTGCAACAGAGGGTAGAAGTATATCACCCTGACCAGCAATCAGCAGCACAGGCTGAGTCAACTGTTGTAGCCGCCCCTCATCCAGGTCAAAGTCCCGCATTAAAGATAAACGCTGGACAGAGGTCTTTATGGGTACAGAACGGACTGATTCCAACAGGGCTTGGTGAGCCTCAGGTGTCATGCGACCTTTAGACGCTAGAAAAGGTAAAACAAAGACTGCGAACGTTTGATACAGCCATTCGGGTAGCCAACGAGTTAAAAGTGAGCCCCAGTGAATCCAAGGTCGGCGATTAAATGATGAGGCTGGGTTGACCAAAATCACTCGCTGAAATAGTTGAGGCGCTTTTACCAGCACCTTGAGGGCTAGGCACGCACCGAAAGACTCTCCACAGAGGTAAATTGATGACTGGTGAGGTACTGTTTTTAGTTCTGCTTGAGTTAGAGCAATGACTCTATCGCAGAGAATATCCCAGCTTTCCATCACATCTGGTTGAATCACCAGACAGCGAACATTGAAATCGGCTTTTACACTAGCGACTTGATACAGAGCAAGCTTTTCCGATTCATCCATCCCAGGTAGAAACACAAACAATGATTTGTCTGGATTTGTCTGTTGGGGAGTAAGAAAGTAGGGATAGATATCAACGTCAGGCATCTTTGTCCAGAAAAATAGGTAGCTAAACCTTTTAGCACTAACTTCGTTCAGTATGGCGATCCAACCAAGTCTTGACAAGCAAACCTTGATACGTTTTGCTATGACTTAAGGTTGATTTTGCAAGGCGATCACCTACCTAGATGAAGCTACAAGCCCTGATCCTTGTGTTTGGCAAGATTTGTCTATTTAGTATTCCCAAAGTTGGAATCAAAGTTAATCTCTTTGTCAGAGAGCCAGTAATAATAATTAGGAGGCGTTCTCGACTGGAGCCCGACCAAAAAACCAAGTTAGGTGTCTGAGACGCTCACGAATCTCATTGGTTAATGCTTCGGCTCGATAGCGCCACTCCCAATTCCCCTCCGGCTGACCAGGAAAGTTCATGCGGGCTTCATTACCCAACTCCAGAACATCTTGCAACGGAATAATTGCCAGATTAGCGCTTGAGCTAAAGGCTAAGCGAATCATATCCCAAGGTAATCCCTCTGGACTGATACAGCCTAAATAGGTCAACACATTGTTTTGAGCATACTCTGGTAACTTCTCATACCAGCTAGCAGTTGTGTCGTTGTCGTGGGTGCCAGTATAAACTACGCAGTTGGGCGGGTAGTTGAACGGCATATAGGGACACCTAAAATCTTCGTTAAAGGCAAATTGCAGCACTTTCATGCCCGGAAACCCAAAATAGTCTCGCAGGGCGAGCGCGTCTCTTGTCACCGCTCCCAAATCTTCCGCCAAGATAGGTAACGTCCCTAATTTTTGTCGCAGCACTGCAAAAAACTCTTTGCCAGGAGCTTTAATCCAACTGCCGTTGGTGGCGAACTGCTCACCTCTAGGAACTGCCCAATACGCCTCGAATCCTAGGAAGTGATCGATGCGAATTAAATCGACATAACCGAGCATGGCTTGAAAACGCTGAATCCACCACTGAAAACTGGACTGTTGCAGGTAGTCCCAGTTGTAGATAGGATTGCCCCACAATTGTCCGGTTTCACTAAAGGCATCTGGGGGAGTGCCCGCCATCAATGTCGGTTCTCCTGTAGCTTCATCCAAGCAGAAGTTAGCTGGATTAGCCCAAGTATCAGCGCTGTCGTGGGCAACATAAAATGGGAATATCTCCAATGATCCGAATTCCTTTAGAGTTGGCATAATGACGTAAGTCAGACCACTGTCGGAAGAACTCAAACTGGACAAATTGCTCGAAAAAGATTTCTGCCGACAACTGTTGCTTACAGGCATCGATTGCTTCGGGTTGACGTCGAGCAAGCGCGGGTTCCCAAGTATACCAACTAGCTCCGTCGTGGGTCTGCTTGAGCGCCATGAACAGGGCATAGTCATCCAACCAATAGGATTTGCTTTCACAGAACTGCTGAAATTGTTCTTTGCGTTCGGGCGTTGCCATCCGCTTGAAGTTGTCGCTTGCCTGCTTAAGTAAAGCTGTTTTGACGGC
>JAFAVL010000551.1 GCA_019242465.1 Chroococcidiopsidaceae cyanobacterium CP_BM_RX_35
TTTTAGGTGTAGCAGCAAGTCGCCAAGGAAAATCTAAATCTGGCAATAAGCCATCTGAGTCGCGACTTGTCGTGGTGGGAAATTCTAATTTTGCGACAGATGGGCTGATAGGGAAGCAGTTAAACGGTGATGTATTCCTCAACTCGGTCAGCTGGCTCAGCAAGGATAATAATCAACAGCTTTCGATTCGCCCGAAGCAAGAAAGAAATCGTCGGATTAACATTACCCATATGCAGACAATCCTCCTGGGTTGGACGTCTCTATTGCTTTTTCCGGTCATCGGTTTGGCGACAGCAGTCCTGCTTTGGTGGAAACGAAGATAGTTTATGCGGCTAAAGCGGACAACTCTAATTTTGCTCCTGTTGGCATCGGGATTGGGGGGTTTTGTCTACTTCTATGAAGTTCAGGGCGCTAACCAGAGGCAGGAAGCCGAAGCTCAGGAGCAGCAAATCTTCTCCTTTACAGTAGATCAGATACAGTCTTTAACTGTGAAAACCAAACAACGGACGCTCTTATTAGAGCGGCAAGATAAGCCTAGTCAATCTAGATGGTTAATGAAGGCTCCCATTCAGACTTCAGCTTCGGATGCAGCCATATCTTATCTGACAGATTTATTGGTGCAGGGGAAGAGCGAACGTACTCTTCAAGTTCCAGCCAGTCAGCTTCAGGAGTACGGCTTGGCTCAGTCTCAAGCAACTATAGAAGTTAGGCTGAAAGATCAAAAGACGCATCGATTGGTTTTGGGCAAGCCTGACTTTAACAAGAGCTTCCTATACGCCCAGGTTGATCCCCCAGCTCAAGATAGTGGAAATATGAATGTGGTGTTGGTATCTACAGAGTTTAACAATGCTCTCGATCGCCCGTTGTCAGAATGGAAAAGTCAGAACGCTGATCAAGGAAACTCTAGCAAGCCTCAACTGAAAATACCATCTAAAGTCAACCCCTCTGCTTCACCATGACAATCATGCTAAACTTAGACACTATCTCAAAACCTATAGCCTCAGAATCTGCGCTCAATCGAAGTACTTAAGTGGTTTGCAATTGATATTTGTATCCTTTGCGATTGCAGGAATAACGAGCGCCTAATGAGAGATTTCCTCAGCAGAAAACACTGAAACGCAGTCGAACCATGGCTATCTAACTGCTATGAAACAACCTGAGCTAATCCTTCAATTAATGTCTGGGTGATGAAGGTGGATAGAGCAGTGATCTCTTGGGGATCTGTCATGGCAATCTGATTGTCCATTAATAGCATTGCTAAGCCGTGTACTAATGCCCAGGCGGCCCAAGCTATTTGCTGAGGGTCTTTTTCCCGGATCGCACCAACTTGCTGACCAGCAATAATGCTATTAATGAGTACCATCAATGCTTGCGTCGCTGCCTCTGCCAATACCGGATGCTGTTGGGTGGAAGTTGCTCCATAAGCACCAAACATGACGCGGTAGTGAGCAGCATGGTCAAGCGCAAACTGGACATAGGCCATCCCAATTGCCTGTAGTTGCTTCAAAGGGGCTGGCGGTGCTTGGTAAACGGCTGTTTCAAGCTGGCAGCGAAGCATTTGAAACCCTTCTTCTGCCACGGCTACCAGCAGTGCCTCCTTATCGGCAAAGTGTCGGTAAGGAGCGGCATGAGATACCCCTACGCGACGGGCAACTTCTCGTAAGGACAAGCTCTCCACATCTTTTTCGGATACCAATTCCAGTGCTGCCTCAATTAAGCTTTGGCGTAAATTCCCATGGTGATAGGTTTCTCGGTTTGACATAACGGTCTTCACTTCATCCCATCGAATTTTATTCAAGCATGTTGACACTGTCAACATGCAGCGCTAGACTGGTATTGTCGCTGTAAACATCTATCAAAACAATACAAGAGGTCAATGATGAAAGAGAGAACTTTAATGCGATGGATTCACTTGATTGGCTCAATGGCGCTGGGAATGTTCGTCTATTCTCCCTGGCGAAATTATCCGCTGTTTGTCTTAACGATGCAGGTATTGATCGTTCCAGTATTGACATTTTCTGGTCTATGGATGTGGAAAGGTCATCAATTGAAAAAGTTATTTGCTTCACTTCAGAAGCGTCTTATTTCTTTATCAATCGATTGATACACCTTTAGCGACTACTGCAAGCTAGTCGTGTCTGCTCCATTCACGAAAAAATGACTCAATCCAATCTATGCTAAGTCTCCGCTCAAGATCCAACTGGAGGTAACTATGTATCAAATCATCTTTCAACACATGGCACGCCAGGCATTTGAGAACCTAAATCAAGGAAACTACGAAAACTCACAGGTCGTAAGTGTGAAAAAGCTGGAATGAACCACACCACGATGCATTGCATTGCCCTAATCTGGTGTTAGAAATCTCTGTGATGCTGGTCACAATGAATCTCTCTGCCTCTACACTACCTGCTGGATGTATCCTGCGTCCGGCTACCGCTCAGGACATTTGGGCAATTCGGAAGTTAGTGCTGCAAGCTTTGCTGGACCCCACCCAGCTGCGTTGGTCGCAGTTTCAGGTGGTTGAATGTGATGGACAGATTGTTGCCTGCGGGCAGCTACGCTCCTTTCAGGGAGCACAAGAATTGGGGAGTGTTGTTGTTACTCCCGTCTGGCGTGGATGTGGTTTAGGAACTTATCTGGTGCAGCATTTAATTGCAGCCGCAACACAGCCGCTTTACCTAGAATGTTTAGGTCCTCGATTAGCGTCATTCTACGCCCGCTTCGGGTTTGTGCAGGTCTCGTGGAGGGAACTGCCACATTCACTGAAATTAAAATTCAGCCTTTCTGCTCTGGCTGCAACTCTACTGCGGCTTCCAGTAATCCTGATGCAGTATAAAACCCCAGTTTAGCTACTCTCCTCACCCCAAACTCGTAGTTGAAGATAGACCAGCAATAGTGCTACTGCTAGCAGCACCGTTGCAGCCGCAGCTGCATAGCCAAAATCAAATTGAGCAAAAGCCTGCTCGTAAACGTAATAAACCAACAGATTGGTTGAATTTAATGGGTCACCGCCAGTCATAACATAGACCTGCTCAAAACTCCGCAGTGTAAAAATAGCAGTGGTAACAGTCGCAAACACAAGTGTAGGTCTTAATCCGGGTAGAGTAATGTGCCAAAATTGCTGCCAACTGTTAGCACCGTCTAACTCAGCTGCCTCATAACGACTAGGAGGAATCGCTTGCAGCCCTGCCAAGAAAACCACCATATTGAAACCTAGCTGTTTCCAGATGCTTAACAAAATCAGCACT
>JAFAVL010000662.1 GCA_019242465.1 Chroococcidiopsidaceae cyanobacterium CP_BM_RX_35
ACCATTGATAAAACCAAATTGTATTTTCCTGGATGGTCAGGGAATTTGACGACCGCATTCAGTTTTTCTGAGTTTTGTGGAGCTAAGCTTTTTGTTAAAGGAGTACGTTCGCCATTGAAGACAACTCTATTCCCTTTTAAATCGTACCAGTTATAGGAAAAGTCTACAAGATTGGGACCTGCATTATTCCAGACAAAATTGCTAGTATTTTTTATAGTAACTGGTAGCTTTATTGTTTCGCCAGCTTTGCCAGATTTTGGTGGGTTTGATACTTGAATTTGTTGAGCAAATACTTTGTTTCCTGTGCCAGGAGTGGTAGTGGCTGAAGAACCTGTGGTTTGAGAAGAAGGTGAAGTTGTAGGTGAGGATGAAGCAATTGAAGGCGAAGGCGAGGTTTCTGTAGATGATGTTGTGGGCGAAGTTGAACTATTTGTCGTGTCTGGGTTACTGGAACAAGCAGCTAATGCAACAGCCATTGCGGAAATGAACAAAGTTTTCCTGAGATAAAGCATGGTTATCAGCGAAATTATATTGAATCGGAGATGTCGTCAATTGGTTATTAATTACTCCTGACAAATACCTGTTTTGTAGTAGAGGAGTGACTCAAATAGATAGCCAGGAAGTCTTTACTCCACTAGTGAGAGTGCCCAATTTTGACGCAATCATATTAGCACACCGTTGCCACACTCCTTGCGTAACTCTTTTAAATCGTACTCAACCATTAATTCAACGAGTTGTTCAAAGGAGTATTGAGGTCTCCAATCTAGCTGAGTCTGAATTTTGTTAATACAGCCCACCAACTGCACTGGTTCATCTGGTCGGTAGAAGGCAGGATCGACAGAGACATAATCTTGCCAGTTGAGACCAACGCAGCTGAAGGCGCATTCTACTAACTCTTTGACGGAGTAAGTTCTGCCGCTAGCAATGATGTAATCATCGGGTTGTTCCTGCTGTAGCATCAACCACATTCCATAAACAGCATCTTTGGCGTAGCACCAGTCTCGACGGGCATCTAAGTTACCTAATTTCAATTCTTTGGCAAGGTCAAGCTTGATTGCAGCAGCACCACGAGTGATTTTACGAAAAACAAATTCTGTGCCGCGTCGAGGTGATTCATGAGTGTATGTGATGCCACAGCAAGCATAAAGGTTGTATCGTTGCCGATAGTTGACAGTCATCCAATGAGCGTAGGCTTTGGCAACACCATAGGGGTTACGGGGGCGAAAGGCAGTACGCTCTGTTTGAGGAGACTCATCGGGTTGTCCAAAAACTTCACTACTAGAAGCTTGATAAAATCGGGCATCGGGCTTGCAGCGCCGGATGGATTCTAGTAGACGCGAAACACCAAGGGCAGTGTATTCAGCTGTAAGGGCTGGCTGTGTCCAGGAAGTGGGAACATAGCTTTGGGAGGCGAGGTTATAAATTTCATCTGGCTGAGCTTCGGCAATGGCATCCATTAAGGAACACTGATCTAGGAGGTCGCCAGAGAGAATCTGAACATCGTTGCTGAGATGGCTGATGCGATCGCTTTTGCCTGAACTAGAGCGACGGACTAAGCCAAAGACTTTGTAGCCTTTTGCCACCAGAATTTCGGCTAGATAGGAACCGTCTTGACCTGTCAACCCTGTGATGAGTGCTTTTCTTGCCACGGTATTGTTTTTAGGGTGAAGTAACTGTGATTGAAAGTTTTGGAGATCCAGCACCTTTATCATCAAACCATGCCACCATCTCCTGTATCATTGTTAAATTTAGGGCGTAAGTTCCTGCTTGGCTAGGTGTTTTGACAACTGCATTCAAGGCAACTGACTCTTCAGGAACTACAGCCTGAGGTAGTGTTGTCCGAACACTGCTTCCACCGAAAACTTTTCCACTATCATCTACCCAATGGTAGGAGAAATCGGTTGGATAGGCTCCTGTAGGAGACCATAAAAAGTTGCTAGTATTTTTTACAAAGACCGGTAGTTTTATAGTTGCGTTAGGTTCAACAAGTTTTGGATATTCTAAAACATTGATTTCCTGAGAAAAGACCTTTGGCAACGGTAGCTGAAGTATGTAAGACGTAAAACTTCCCACAGGGCTGATGTTTCTAGCCACTGAGTACTCAGACAGCACTTCATCCGACATTTTTAGAGAACTCGGAGATATCATACATAAGCGCCCCTTCCCACTTTCTTCTAACCAATAAGTAACCTGGGCGGTATCCATTGACTGCATCATATCGCCGCTGTATGCGGGTGGAGCTTTACCAGTGTAACCATTGACAACTGGGACATTGGCTCCAATACCGGCCCACATAGCAGTCAACTGGTTGATCACAAATGGTACATGAGGATTTAATAAGACATATGCAACATTACAGTCTTTCTGCATTAGCGTTTGGACATCTGCTACTTCCCGTAAGTACGGTGCTTTTTCATAGCTGGGCGAACCTAAAACAATTTGCTCAGTTATGCCTACAACCAAAAGCACGCTCACTAGAGTAGATCTTAATCTTCTTCTAGTGATCGCTGTACGTAATAGGGAATCGAAACTCACTATTACAGCAACTAACAAATAGAAGTCAGCAACTGTCCAGATTCTCGTTACCGATCTAATTGCCTTAGCTCCAGGTACGACTTCATAGACTATCCTCCAAAGTGACAGTCCAGATGGTAAGCGTAGCGAAAGGATGAAAAGTGTTACAAAGACTAGTAAGCAAGCTGTAATCAGCAAAAATCTTTCCACTGTAAGCATCTTTTTGAATCGGAGTAAAGTCAGTAAAGATAACCCAGTGAGTAAAATTATGCTGATACCAGCAAAGAGATGATGTTCTGGCACGGCTGGCAAACTTTTAGAAAGCCGAGACAGTAGAGGTGACCAAAGACTGCTACCTTCTGGAACTGAAAACCAGGAAGCTAATCTTGGGAGCATGTTATCTACCTCTGAGTAAGACCTTGGCCCTATAACTCGCATAACTTCTACATAGGGGAACAAAGTCAGGCTCATTAAGCCTAGCCAGACTAAGACAATCGCGATCGCTGCTTTATAGTTACTACGACAATATATAATTAACCTAGTTCGAGCTGACGAATCCAAAGTGCAAACTATGCCAAAAAAGATAGCTGAACTAAACAGCCAGAACCATCCTAGATATATTCCTGCTAATACTTGCAGATAGGTGAGCAACAATAGTGAGGCAAGCCGCTTACTAGTTGGCTGCTTGACAAATTCCCATCCGACCAGAAACGCTAAAGGAGTAAAAAACTGGGGCAGGAGCTGGGCATGGCTAAGTTGACCGATTCTGGGCATACTAAAAGCAAATAGAAAAGCCCCAAACGCACTGAGTAGATGGCTCACGCGGTAGTGCCGCAGCAGGATAGCAAAGCTAGCGAAACACAGGATAGATGCAGCAATCGCCCATACCTGAAATGCTGTTGTTGGCGATAAGAATGCCCTAAAACCCCAATAAATTGGGGCAGAACCAAATAAATTGTCTGAGAAGGCTAGGACATTTTTGTAAGGATAAAAAAACGCTGGAGACCACAAATCGCCAATATAGTTTTTATTAGAAAGAAGTTGAAACGAATGTTCAAGAAAGTAATTATTTAGCCGAGTATCTCCTGGATCGCTTTGCATGCGCTCGAAGCCAGATATGAGTGTTGGGTTGAATAAATTAAATACTCCTATCCCACAGACAACTAAGTAAAGAGAAACTTGAGAAAAATCTGTAAGCGTGATTTTTCTGAAAGAGAAAGAGAAAACATTTTTACCTTTGGTGTTTTTCATGCACTCCTCTATTCTCTTCTCAAAAATAAATTGTATTTTAAAATACACAAAATTGCTCTAAATCCATCTTTCCAACCAATTTTTTTTCCTTCTTTATAAGTACGTCCATAATAAGATATGCCAACTTCATAAATGCGACATTCCATTTTTGCAACTTTTGCAGTTATTTCCGGCTCAAAGCCAAATCTATTTTCTTGAATTTTAATAGATTGAATGATTTCGCGTTTGAAAGCTTTATAGCAAGTTTCCATATCAGTAAGATTAATATTAGTCAGCATGTTGGAAAGAGTTGTGAGAAATTGGTTTCCTAGCATGTGCCAATAGTAAACGACTCTATGAGGGCTGCCGCCACAAAAGCGCGAGCCAAACACAACATCAGCTTTACCTTTAAGGATAGGCTCAATGAGTAGAGGATATTCGTTGGGATCATACTCCAGATCGGCGTCTTGAACAACTACAATATCTCCAGTCGCAGCAGCAAATCCTGTACGTAAGGCAGCTCCCTTACCTCGATTCTTTTGATGATAAAAAACTTTATCTACCTGAAATTCTATTTTTGATTTTAAAAGCTCTCTTGTTCCATCAGTTGAACGATCGTCAACTATAATAATCTCTATATCTTTAACAGGAGATGCTTTAACAGCTTCAACAACTTGACAAATTGTTCCTAATTCATTAAAGCAAGGTATCACAACAGTCAATTTCATTTCACCCTCACCGCATCTAATCTATTTTCAAAGCTAATTTGAAGCAAATTACTGAACAGGCGTTCACTCTAGTAGTCGTTTTCAACAAGTGTGAACAAAACAATTTCGGTTTTGTACATTTACCTTAAATCAGCAACTATTTTAGTAAACTTAAGTATTCACCCTCTATTTTTGACCATACATAATTTGCTGTTACAAAAACCTTGCCCTGCAACCCTAACTGCTTTTTAACTGGTTCATCCATCTTCTCTAAAGCCACCTGGAACTCATCTTTATTGGTATACCAAAGTCCACCTTGTGCTCTACGACATTGCCCTACTAGAACTTCACACCTGCCGTTGACTAACACAGGTTTACCTACTGTCCAAGCTTCTAACAATACCATAGAAAGACTTTCATAGGGGGATGGCATTACCAGTAGATCGCAAGCAGATAAAGCATCCCACTTAGTCTGCTCATCTACAAAACCTAACGAAATAATGTCTGGATGTTGAGGAATTGGCATCATTGGCTTACCTAATAACACGAGTTTCCTCGAACCAGATTCTCGCAAACGTAACTCCATATAATGGTGAAACAGCTCCTCACATCCTTTAGATGGATCGATTCTGCCAATATACAGCAAAAATGGTTCGTAAATGTTGTATCGCTGTCGAAAGCTTTTTACACTACAGACATCTGGCGGCTCTACTGCTACTCCAGCTACAGGTCCCTTTAAGTTAGCTTTAGGGAAGCGCGACTTAAGAAAATTCCTCTCTTCTATTGTGTTAAATATGAAGCCCCGAGGTTTCTCAAAAAGGGAATCCCACATGCTCATGTAAATTGGCCACTCGTTGTGAGCCAAGGGAGCTAAAAACGCTTTATCTTGAACAAGCGGTAATATCAAATATGTAGTTGCATACAGATAGGTAAAAAATATAAAAGCATCGTACTCATTCTTATGTTTCTCTACATACGCAATTAGTTCAGGAGAGTATGGACCCTGAGCATACATCCATGCTTCTTGTTCCTCAATAGATGCTTCTCTCACGCGAGAAAAGAGCTTGTCAGATAGAGTATTAAAAGTTTTTAAATTCCGCTGTTTTGCAACACGAAAACGTCGGATTTTAACACCAGCAACTTCTACAATCCCAGGTGGATAATAATTCTGCCAAGTTAGATAATCAAACGCACAGGTTGTTAAGATCTCTGTACTCCAGTACCGGGACATTCGCTCTGAAATTTTGAAACAGTGAGCTTCTGCACCACCGTTAACCTCTAATCCACATCTTTGAACTACGAAAGCTACTCGTTGTGTCATATAGGTAAGATTTTATTTAATCTCTGTAATTCCTAATTCATTAGGATTTGTGTAGTAATCCTTGAGAGCAGATGATGGAGTAGGGATAATGCGGTTGATGACAGCTTCGTTGCTGTCTTTGTCAGCGTTTTTAGAAAAAACATAAAACATCTTTCTGCCTATCGATGTTTTTTCCATATAATCGTCATATTTCTCATGAAATGCTTTTTCTATCTCCATTTCACGGCGAAGTCCATGTTGTTCAAATTGCTGCACCCACCAGAGCGAACTAGCCCAGATTAAATGTCCGTGAATTGGATACCCATCTGGATCGACAGGAATTTTAGTAAAGTTTCTTCCCTGAAAGCTGTCTTGCTCCCACTGCTTGATATAAATAGAAAAAACAGTACCAAAAATAGGATCGGCATCAAACACAGGAATGTTAGCAAATAAATAGCTACCATCGCTTAATATTTGCTCAATTTTAGAAATATAATTATCTAGTTTGTTAGGGTTTAAGTGTTCAAAAATATCTAAACCAAAAACGAAATCGTATTGACCCGATAGTTGAATGCTTAATATGTCTCCCTGATAAATATTGTTTTTAATTTCAGGAAAGGCTTTGGATATAGCCATCCGACTAATTTCAACTCCCTCACAATTCACATTCAAGTCATAAAGTCGTTTTAATATAGTACCATTCGCACAGCCTATTTCTAAAGCTCGCTCTGGACGGAAAGCCGACACGATTTCAGCCATGACTCTCTTATCAAGATTGATATTGAAACTCCATACGCCCGGTTTCTCATAGTAGTC
Source organism: Chroococcidiopsidaceae cyanobacterium CP_BM_RX_35 (assembly GCA_019242465.1). Next base: position 6,568 of record JAFAVL010000662.1, read on the forward strand.
ATGTTCTATAATCATCGATTCCAACCAATCAAAGTCCTCATCACAGTCTGCCTGAAATATTAAAATTTTATCTTCCTGAGAAAGGTGTTCTACTAAGTTGTAACTTAGTGGTCTCAATTCTCTTAAGTTTTGAATTGAGCTATTTTTCCTCAAAACATTATTGATAAACTCGTCTGATTTAACCAGATCCATCAGAACAGAGGTTCTACTATGTCCAGCTTCTAAAAGTCTTAGGTAACTGGTAAGACCACTTTCATCTACGTCTCGACCGAGTATTTCTCGATAAGCCTCTTCTAAAAATTCTTTATTTGAAACAACTGAGCTGTTTTCTCTTGAAAATTTATTGGTAAACTCCTCTGATTTAACTAGCTCTATCAAAACAGAGGTTCTGCTATATCCAGCTTTCAGATATTTTGTAAAACTATTGAGACCACTTTCATCTACGTCTCGACCGAGTATTTCTCGATAAGCCTCTTCTAAAAATTTTTTATCAGAATCAATTGTAAAACCTATTCTATTTACTGTCCTCTGAGCCACGTTTACTAACGTATTTTCCCCTATCTCATCTAAAGTTGTCTTCTTGCTTTTATCACTTAAATCCATTAAAGGCTGACTGTTTAAAAAATCATCAGATGCCTGCTGGTATGACTCCACTTGATCGCCAAGATAACTTCTATATAAGAAGTCAGGCTTTTTCTCGCGTGCTTTTCTAGTGTTTAATGCTTTAATAAAAATATATTGTCCTAAATCTAGTTCCCGCTTTCTTAAAAAGGGCTCTAACTTAGCAGCTGAATAGTGACTGTTGGAATCATTGTGATACACATCAGCAGTAAAAATCGAGTCAGTCGAAAAGCCAATATAATTGAGGAGTAAATTTAATTCATGTTTGTTGTACTCCCGATTGTGTCTGCCATAAGGACCATAACCAGAGTAAGGATCATAAATGTTAAAACCTCCAATCATTTTAGTGACGTTCTCTAGCCTGTTAACATTTGGTGTAGTAAGGACTAGTACTCCATTTGGCTTTAATACTCTTTTTATCTCCTTCAAGACAGAAACGGGATCTATGAGTAGATGTTCTATAATTTCGCAGAACAGAACAACGTCAAATTCTGCATCATTAAATGGAAATAAATCTCCCTCTATGTTAAAGTGATGAGATTCAAGCGTAACTGATAAATCTTCTCCAGATTTAAAATCTTTGTATTTGATATCTTGCGTAATTCGCTCTTCAAAGTGAGGGCTAAAGTAATTAGCTAAAGTTAGCTCTAGTTGCGTAAACTGCCGCAATAACATGGTAGTAAAATATGGGTTTGAGCCTAGTTCAAGACACTTTCCCTTTGAATCTCGCACTAGTCCATATGTGTAAACAAATCTTTTGAAGTCCTGTTCGCAATAATTAACCATCTCTTGAGGGGGAGCATCTGCAAGTAGGACAGATTTTAAAAAACCTCTCAGCTCAATTTCAGAAACACCATGTGGTAAGGGTAGTTCTGGAACAAGAGGAAACAAAGCGTTGGGTTGTGGCTCTAAAGTATTCTTAACTTCCTGGTTCATCCTCTTACCTTTTACCTATCAGGAATTTACATTCTATAACAATCTTAAAAGAGTTCGAGACTTTCCTCTGTATCCTCTGCATCTTCGTGGTTCATAACAATTAGAACTGCTAGATGTAGATATAAGCTATAACTCACATCCTGCTTCCATCCTCGAAACCACGCGTCTTAATTGCTCTACCACCACTGTAGGTAAGAAACGCTCTCGCCTTTTTCTCTGTGCTTCTATAACTTTCAAACGCAAATCTTTATCCTTTACCAGCAGTTTGGCAAGAGCTGCTACTTTAATAAAATCGTCCTTACTGGTGAATATTATTCCAGCCTCGCCCATAGTCTCTGGTACAGCGCTACTCTTATAGGCAAGCACAGGAATATCAAACCACATTGATTCGACCAGAGGTACACAAAAACCCTCATGTTCACTCATTGACCAGAACAAGTGTGCAGTCCGGTAAAAAGCTAGTAATTGTGAATCGTTAACTTGTCCTGTAACTATGACATGCCCAGTTAAGCCCAGTTTTCGAGTTGTATTGACGATATGAGTCCAGTAGGGATTTTTGGTCTCATGGCTGCCAACTATAATCAGACGGGCGTTTCTATCCATCGTCAGGTAATGAGCAAAAGCCTCCAAAAGGTGATCCTGTCGCTTATTCGGAGATAGACGACCAACAAAAAGAAGGTTAGATTTGCCATCTTGTAATTGCTTCATCCATGAAGCATCTGCAGCAATATCCCACTTCATCGGATCTACAGTAATAGGTAACACCCCTGGTTGATAGAATCCGGATGCCGCAAGTTCAGCAGCGTTGTAAGCTGAATCGCCAACTGATATTGAGAAGGGCGAAGCCAGTTGGTTAAGTTCGGCTCGACCTTTTTCGAGAATTTTGGCAAACTCGGGTCGGTAAGGCTGAAAAAACTCTGCTGGTGTAATGTTATGGTATATGAGGCACTTAGGACCTGGATGTTTAATTGCGTGTTCTGTTAATTCAGATCCAATTGAGTGGTGATAGAATAGCCCTGCTTGACGATCAATAGTATTCGGCTGAAATACTTGTGCCTCGTGATTCAAACGTTCATCTATGTATCTAACAAAAATATCTGATTTATAATTACAGCTACGTAAGTAATTTCTAATTGTAAGTGCGTGATTAGAGATCGCGTCACCGTAAGAAAGATTGGGTAATAGCTGATGCATTTCTTTAAGCTTCGTTTCTTGTTGTGGTTCAGGTAGAACTCTCACCCCTTCTACAGATAGTTCTAGTGCAGCTTCGTAACGTTCAATTACCTTATTCCAAGTTGCATTCGCTTCAGCATATCTTTGACCGTTAGAGCCATACTGGGCCAGTTTAGCCTCTTCCATGTCATCAATTGTGGAGAATAGTTCCTGCCACTCAGTTTCTGTTCCTGCTACCCACCCCCCCTGAGCCTGTTCAACAGCGATGGCAGTAGCTAAGCAATCCCTGTGGGCAGCAACAGGTCTTTTATATAACCAAGCCTCCATCATGACACGGGAATAGCTTTCATTACGACTCGGTTGAAAGAGAGCTAAGCAATTAGCGAGCAATGCTTCTTTCTCGTTTTCTTCTACCAAACCCAGATCCACTACACCCGGCACAGCATCATTAAAAGATATGCTTCCAGGACCAGCTAAAACAAGCTTTAGATTTGAATCTGGATGCTTATATCTAAAACCTGCATACACATCTACCAATAAATTTGTATTCTTTCCCGGATCTCGGCGGCCTAGGCAAAGGACAAAGCGCTCTTGCTTGACTCTGAAATTTCCTATTTTCCCTATTTGATTAATTGCTTCATTGTCACCTCGACTGACTTCCACACCAGCACCAACTACTGTGCTTTTGGGAATAATTCCTGGTCCATACAACTGCCTAGCCAGCTGAGCTTCACCATCGCTAATAAATAACAAACCTTTTGCTTTATGAAAAATATTAGCTACTCTAGGTAAGTATGCATATACCTCATCATGTAAGCAAGGTAGTAAAAAAGCTTTATTAGCAACGAGCGTTAGCCCATTTAGAATCGGACCATAAAGATAAGGGATAAAAATAAATGCATGATATTTTTCTTGTTGGTTTTTTAAAGAGCTAAGTAAATCAGCAGAATTAATATTTTCTGAGCAAAATATAGCCTCGTCTTCTGATGAAACAGGATTCACTTCAACTTTCAATGCCGAAGCAGGTAAATTCAGCATCAGACCATTAATACGATCAAAATCGTGTTGCTTGCGATAGTCTACTGGGAAGCGCAAGATCTTGAGATTTTGCTCTTGAACCAATCCAGAAGGCAAATGGTTCAAAGCCCAATCTTCGTGAAACGAGCAACAACATGTTGTTAATACCTCAACTGGATATCCTCGATCCGCCAGACGTGTTGCAACTTGCCATGCATGTTGTTCTGCTCCTCCCTTTAAATCCTTACCAAACCAAGGGGCGACAATGGCTATTGGTTTCATAATTTGTGCCCAACTACTGCAAAATCACGCGGACCGAAAAACCAGTTATGAAGGACTTGCGCTCCCACATCTTCCTGAGTAAAAGGACTTGCATCTGCTGGGTGTAAGTAGAGTAACTCAACATTTGATAATCCTACATGTTGCAAAAGAAACTGAATCGTTTCTGGAAAAACTGGATTAAGGTGTGTTGGATCTGAATAAAAGTTACAAGCACCCACCACTAAGTTCTTTGGATTTGGTGTCTCAAAAATGGTTAATCCACCTGGCTTAAGTACCCTTACTGTCTCGCTCAAAAGCCTTATTAGTGCTGAAAAAGGTATATGTTCAATGATATGAAAACCAGTTATTACACCTAGACTAGCATCAGGTAGGGTTTGCAGATAAGAAATCGCGTCTCCCTCAATAACTTCGAGCTGTCTTGCTTGGCATTGCTCTATCATACTTCTATTTATGTCTAGACCATGAGCTGTGTATCCAGATTTATGCAGCAACTCTAGCCACTCCCCGCGTCCACATCCTATATCTAGAATGGGTAAGTCTTGTGTATCTACTTTCACTTCTTTAATCAAAGGTAAGTAGGCTGTCAATCTATCTATAATTTCTGCACGGCTACCACGAAACTGCTCTTCAAAAGCAACGTAAAAAGCATCTAGCAAATGCGGCTCTTCATTCACAAGTGTCTGGAGCTGTTCCTGATCAAAAGGTTCTGGCAGACGTTGACGGGCTTCTTCAAGAAAAAGGGTAATAAGTCGTTTCTGCTGTGCTAAGTCATTCTTGAGATAGCTATCATCTCTTAGATGACGCTCATCCATAACCATCACCCGCTCATTTGTAGCTGTTAGATGGTGGTCTACTGCTGCGACTCGCTCATTTGTAGCTGTTAGATGTGCATCTATGCCTATCACCTGTGCCTGTGTGGCAGCCAAATGTTCGCCTATCATATTAATCTGTGTCTGAAGAGCCGTTACTTGCTCAATTAACTTTCGGTTTAGTGTTAGAGAGTCCCTCACAGCTTGAATTAAAGGTAAATTAACGACCCTTTGTTTTTTAAATAAAAACCCATATAGCTTTAAACTAAGTCCCTGTAACGGCTTACTAATACTGAATGGAAAACGACTAAATTTCTCCGGTAATTTTGTGGGTATCTGAGAATTTATCTCAGCATCATTCAGCAAATATTCTATGTTTTTAAAATCTGCTTCATTTATGGTACTTATATTTATAGTGCTTACATGAAAATCCAAATTATTGTTGATATTTTTAGGTATAGAAATGCTTTGACGTCTAGCAACTTCTTCTAGGACACTCTGCATTAATTTGTCAACGTCAATTTCAGGATTATTTGCTTCGATCATACTATCTCCTATCGCTGCTTTGATAGTTGTCAGTTAGAGAGTGCTGACAAGATTCACCTTTAAATGAAAGTAAAACACATTGCTGAAAATCTCTAAAGGCATCTTTGCTACTAACTAATAAATCTTGAAAAAGACTGTACCGTAATAATTCATTCTTGTCGCAATTACAAAGTCACGGCTCTGTTGTTATATGAACGGAAATCCTGTCATGACTTGCGCTGCAATTGACGCTTTGATCAAGCTCTTTTAACAAATAAGTAGACATTATTATGTTCATAGTTTAACTTAAACTGTTGTGTTTTCTGAAGTTGGTTTACTAGTTCAAAGGCAGATTTTTTAGTGTCAGGCCAAGGATGACGTAAATTCAGTAACACGTAACTCATCTTGGGCAAATCATCAGCTGCTACATCAGAAGAGATTTGCTTTATCAATGGTCGGTGAGTTATCTGAGGCGCATACTGGTTGTCTGTTAAAACACCTCCTTCGGTTCGAATTTGGGCGATCGCCCCCTCTGTTGCTTTCCATGTATCGAGGGTTGTTAGATAAGAGTGAAAATCGCCATACTTCGCCAGTAGCAGGAAAGCAAGTATCGACCATAATACTATTGTTCGTCCGCTTCGCAGCCATCCTCGACCCGCAGCTAGGCTAGAAATCACAGCCACCAAGAGAAAAGGCTCTATGGGTAAGGAGTACTGAGTTGTCAAATTTAGCTGACCTGGATCGTTAGAGAGAATATTTAGCGCCAGTGTGGGGATGGCAACGATTAGAGGTGCTAGATGCCGTGGCGACAGCCCCCAGATGACTGGTAATATCAGCAGAATTAAGTATTCAAAAGTTTTAAGTGAAATTATCTTTCCCAATATCAGCCATGGCTTAAGTACTAGATTTCTGGCAATCTCAGGAAAAGAGTTTCCTAAGTAGCTATAACGCGAGATATGCCGACTTATTGTTACGACATCACCACCAAAATATGGAATGATTGCTTGAGTAGAAATGATGAACCAGGCAACACCTGCAAACAAGGCGATCGCGCCACACAAACGTTTTCTCTCGCATACGAGTAGCCAAATACCCATTGCTGCTACAGTCAGTGACAATACTTCCTTACAAGCCATCACAATGGCGATAGCTAAACAGAACCAGCCAATCTGCCCTAGCCGTGCTGATAAAGCTGCCCATAGTAGTGCAGGTAAAGCAATGACTTCTGGATGGAAATCAAACAGATTGATGTTAAAAACTACCGGATACAGGAGGTACGCTGCTGCCACCGCCATTGCTTGTCCCTGTTTCAGCCCTGCGTGACGGGCTAAACTCCAGGTTGGCAAAGCTCCGATTGCCAAAGCTACTGCTTGTACAGCTAATAACCAATGGACGTCTGGATAAATTTTGTACAGTATACTAAGGGGATAAAAGATTACGGCTGCATGGTCAGCAAGAATGTGGAAACCCATCAAAGAAGAAAAAGCTGGTTGTCCTTGGCTAATTAGATAAACAGCCTGATCAAATATTCCTAAATCCCAAGCTGTTGAGTGAAAGAGTGCATGTTTTGTACTGCTATACGCAAACAGAATTAGAGCGCTAATACCGACCATTATGTAAACAGAGCTTATATTGGGCAATCTTTTGTCCATTTCTCTTTACCCTTCTACAACTAGAATTTTTAGGGAAATCACATGCTTGAGCGGATAGGCGTTGAGCATATAAATCAAAAAAATCTTTTAACTACAAAACCTTGCTATAGGCATCAGATAGTTTCTTTACATAATTATCCATGCTGAACAGTCTAACTCTCTCCCTTCCTACTTCTGAAAGTTTTGCTCCTACCTGTGGGTGGTTAATCATTTCTTCTATTTTCTCTTTGATATCAGCAATGTCGTAAGGATTGACATAAAGTGCCGCATCTCCGCATACTTCTGGTAAAGACGCAACGTTAGATGTTATAACCGGGCAACCAAAGCTCATTGCTTCCAAAGGCGGCAGCCCAAATCCTTCATATAGGGATGGAAAAACCAAACAAAGTGCCCCCTGATAAAAGCATGCCAAATCATTACTCGAAACATATTCTAGAAATTTAATTTTGACAGCAAGGCGTTGATCAAAAGTAGAATTTAATTTTCCTATCTCGCCTGTCCATAACCAGCCTTTCTTCCCAACAATTACAAGCTGCACGTCCGTATCTATCTCTGCGTAAGCATCTATCAATCTTCCTAGATTCTTCTTTGGTTCTATAGCTCCAACAAACAAAATGTATTTCTTGAACTTTATTTTATACTTTTTTAAAAGATTTTTGACTTTTTCTTCTTCAACCGGAGGTTTTGCTAAAAATGATTGATAAGTTACATAAACTTTATCTGGAGTAACATCAAAAATATTTAAAATGTCTCTTTTTGAGTTCTCTGATACGGTGATAATAATACTTGAATCTCTTATACTGTCTTTAACGAGAGTATAAAATGCTTTTTTATTATCCAACGTTGTGTAAGGAAGTCTTAGTGGTATTAAGTCATGAATTGTTGTAATCCTTTTTGCTCCTCGGATATTTATAGGAAGTGGACAAGTTGAATGCCATATATCTATGTGATGAGGAGGCGTAACCTTTACTTGTTTGCCCAAATATTTATACAAAGTGTTGGCAGATAAATAACATGATGAAAGATTAAGTATCCCTGATGAACTAATTAATTCGTTGCTGAATTCAGTTTGAATAACAAATTTACCAGCTTTTACTCTTTTGGCTTTGTTGAAAAAATCGATGTTTGCCTGAGCTAAAGTTTTAATTAAACCGACTTTATTCAGCTTTCTATTTTCGGGATTGTCAAATAATAAAACTTCGTTCAGAACGGGGTCGTTACTACTACTGCCACGACTGAATAATATATCTACATCGGCTTCTAGTCGGCTTAATGCTTGAATTAGACTTATGCCATAAGTCTTGATACCTGTACCAGTTGGCAGTTCTAGATTATATCCATCGACTAGAACATTGATCCCTTTTAAACTCATCAGCGATTCGCCTGATTAATTACGTCTCAATCCACTCTACT